>JAIFNN010000220.1:382-8772 GCA_020047715.1 Bacteroidota bacterium
AGCTCCCGCCCACTCGGGGGGAGGGCTGGGGAGGGGCAGTTCAAAGCAATGACGTGACGGGGTGACGACGTGACGACCTGATGTTGTGATGCTGTGATGTCGTGATGTCGTGCACTTTGCCAATCCTCAACCTCAACCTTTACCTCATCCTCATCCTCAAATCTCTTGTCGGTCCTTCCACCTTCCATCGCCCCGAATCAAGGTAACCATCTCCTCCAGCGCATCTTCTTCGGGAATGGCCTGCTTCACAACTTGCTTGCCGCGGTAAAGGCTTACCTTCCCGGGTCCGGAACCTACATAGCCGTAGTCGGCATCGGCCATTTCGCCGGGGCCGTTCACTATGCAGCCCATAATGGCGATTTTCAGTCCGGCAAGGTGTCCTGTTGCTTCCTTCACCTTTTGCGAGATGCTCTGCAGGTTGAAAAGGGTCCTGCCACATCCCGGACAGGAGATAAATTCGGTTTTTGAGATGCGCATGCCCGACGACTGCAGGATCCCGAACGAGAGCTTACGAAGCACCGATGGCTCCAGACCAAGGCTGTCTTCCTCTATCCAGATGCCGTCGCCCATGCCGTCGAGAAATATAGGTCCGAGCTCGCCGGCAGCCTGTATGGTGAGGTCCTCGAGACTCAGGTTGTGATAGGTTTTGTGCAGAATAACGGGAATGCGGCAGCCTCTTCGGGAAAGGGTGTTGAAAAACTGCCGGGTTTTGATCAGCACGTCGGTCTCGGGGAGATCCAGGATCAGACAGCCAAGGAAGTCGATATCCAGGATGTCGAGAAGTTTGGATTCGGGGTCGGGAATGGTCGTTCGCAGAAAATGCAGTCCGGGAAGTTCGTTCTTGAGTTTGTCGTAATCCTGCAAATCGAACATGGGGTAATGATGCACCAGACTTTTGTGGCGCGTTTTCCAGGCCGGGAAGTTGCAAATGGCGTGGACAGCCTTTCCGGGAACGGAGAACCAGTTTTCGTCGTCGAGGAACACGAAGTCGGCTGCGGAGGGCGTGGTTTTGAGGGCTCCGTCGGCATCGTAGGTATAGCCTGCTTCAGTGAGGGGAAATTCCTTGCCCAGGGGGTCGCTGATCCGGCTTATTACAACAGGAACATTTTTTCCCCCGATGTTTTGTGAGGGCAGGGTAACGCGTTTCTGATAGGAGTGCTGGTTCCAGGCGTAGTAGCTTGGCTTTGGATTGGGCAGGTCCTTTTTTTCGCTGGCAAAGAACGCGATGATTTTTTTGGCTACGGGGATTTCTTTTTCAGGATCTTCGGTGAGCGAAACGCGGATCGTGTCGCCGATGCCTTCCTGCAACAGGCTGGCAATGCCTATGGTCGATTTGATGCGCCCGTCCTCGCCCTCGCCGGCTTCGGTAACGCCGAGGTGCACAGGGAAAACTTTTTCGTCAACCTGCATTTTCTTCATCAGGATACGGTTGGCATATACCATTACCCGGGGATTGCTGGCTTTCATCGATACCACCAGGTTTGTGAAGCCGGCCGACGCGAAGATGCGGATAAACTCCATTGCCGATTCGGCCATTCCCTCGGGGGTATCGCCATAACGGCTCATGATGCGTTCCGACAGGGAGCCATGGTTTACCCCGATGCGCACAGCGGTGTTGTTGGCCTTGCAGATATCGATCAGGGGCTGCAAAAGTTCCCTTACGGCAGTTAGCTCCTTGGCATATTCGGTGGCTGTGTAGGGTTCGGTGCGGCCGGTTGTGCGGGTGCCGTAGTTTCCGGGGTTTATCCTTACTTTTTCAACGATTCTGGCAGCGTCTTCAGCCACCGAAGCCTTGAAATGCACGTCGGCCACCAGAGGAACAGTGTAGCCCCGGCGCCTCAGCTCTTCCCTGATCTGTCCCAGGCTCTCCACCTCCCTTGTGCCCTGGGTGGTGAGGCGCACAATCTCCCCTCCCGCATCAACAATGCGCATGCACTGCTCAACCGAAAGCTCTGTTTCGCTGGTGGGAACATTGGTCATGGACTGAACTCTAACCGGATTGTCATCGCCAATGGCGAGGGTTCCGATTTTTACTTCGAGGGATTTTAACATAGCAACAAACAATAGAGGATAAAAAGCAGGCCGGGCACACTGGCGGCAGGGGTCTGTTTTTCACGGTTACAATAAATTTCAGTTTTCACGCGCATCCGAAACACTCTCACTCCCAGTCCCAGGCAACCCCGTCTTTACCATCTTTGATAACGATTCCCAGTGCTTTCAGCTCATCACGGATTTTGTCGGATGTGGCAAAATCTTTTTTGCTCTTGGCATCGTTCCGGATCGAGAGCACGAGATCAACCAGCTTTCCCGCGGCCTGCGTATTTTCCTGAATATCTTCGTCCATAAGGCCGAGAATATCGAATACCAGCGTTTGGTAAAAACTTCTGAACCGGAGAAGGTCTTCCTCGTTTATGCTTTCCTTATTATCGCTGAGGGAGTTGATGATTCTCACCCCGTCGAACAGACAGGCGATGGCGATGGGACTGTTCAGGTCGTCGTCCATGGCTTCAAAAGCCGGGTTGATGATTTTGTCGGGTTCAAAGCTTGTTTTTTTCCCGGGGGATATCTTGGCAAGGGTCCTTACACCCGCCATAAGTCTTTTAAGTCCTTTCTCTGCCGCCTGCAGGGCCTCGTTCGAGAAGTCGAGGGTGCTGCGGTAATGGGCCTGGAGGATAAAGAATCTCACGGTCATGGGGCTATAAGCCGATGTAAGGAGTTCGTTAGCCCCGCTGAAAAAGTCTTCGAGGTTGATGAAGTTCCCGAGCGACTTGCCCATTTTCTGTCCGTTGACGGTGATCATGTTGTTGTGCATCCAGTACTTCACGGTCTCGTGTCCGGTTGCGGCAACCGACTGTGCTATCTCGCATTCATGGTGGGGAAAGAGCAGGTCCATACCTCCCCCGTGAATATCGAAACGCTCACCCAGGTATTTGGCGCTCATGGCAGAGCATTCGAGATGCCAGCCGGGAAAACCTTCGCTCCACTGCGAGGGCCAGTGCATGATGTGGGAGGTGTCGGCTTTTTTCCAGATGGCAAAGTCGAAGGGCTTGCGTTTCTCGTGCTGTCCCTCGAGCTCGCGGGTATTGGAGAGAAGGTCTTCGGTTTTGCGTCCGGAGAGCTTGCCGTAATTGTGATTCTTGTCGTATTTCTCAACATCGAAATAAACGGAGCCGTTCGATTCGTAGGCATAGCCGGCTTCGATGATTTTCTCTACCATAGAGATCTGCTCGATGATATGTCCGGAGGCGTGGGGCTCAATGCTGGGCGGCAGCACGTTAAGCCGGTTCATGGCTTCGTGGTAGCGGTTGGTGTAGTATTGAACCACCTCCATGGGCTCGATCTGTTCGAGACGGGCTTTTTTGGCAATCTTGTCGTTGCCCGAGTCGGCATCGTTCTCCAGGTGCCCCACGTCGGTGATGTTCCTCACATAGCGCACCTTGTAGCCGAGGTGTTTGAGGTAACGAAAAAGAAGGTCGAAGGTAATGGCCGGGCGCGCATGGCCCAGGTGCGGGTCGCCATAAACGGTGGGACCACAGACGTATAGCCCTACATGCGGTGGGGAGAGGGGAACAAACTCTTCCCGGGTTCGGCTCAGGCTGTTGTATATGACGAGTTTTCTCATAGGAAAATTTTCGAGTTGTAAAATTATACATTTGATTGGAATAATAGGTATAGGAGGGGTACGAGAATATACGATTTCGTTCTTCTGTTTCCCTTGCAGCAAAAAAAGTAATGTGGATGAGCCGGTTTAATTCCGTGCTCCCCTCTCTTCTTCCTGGCAATTTACTTTTTTTTCCCGCACATCCTTACTATTTTTGCAGCTTTGTACAAAAAAGCATTCGATCTCATGGAATTAATAAGCGGAATAAAGAATATCATTTTTGATCTGGGCGGAGTGATCATAAATATCGACTACAAAATCACGCTTAACGCCTTCAGTGCCTTGGGGCTTAAAGACCCGGAGAAGGTTTATTCGCAGGTGGGTCAGCTTCCCTGGTTCGACCAGTACGACAAGGGAGGCATCAGCAGTCAGACTTTTTTGGAAGAATTCAGCAAGTTTCTGGATCCGGGAACGACGCCCGAACAGATTACAGATGCCTGGAATGCTATGTTACTCGATTTTCCCCAGGAAAGAGCCGGGCTGCTGTTGAAACTCAAGACTCGTTACAGGACTTTTTTGCTAAGCAACACCAACGATCTGCATATCAGTTGTTTCTTCAGGCAGATCAAGGAGAAATACGATTATGATGAGATGAAATCGTTTTTCGAGAGGGATTACTATTCCCATCGGCTTGGAATGCGCAAGCCCGATACAGAGGTTTTCGATTTTGTTTTGCGCGAAAACGGTCTTAACGCTTCCGAAACGCTCTTTATCGACGATACCCTGCAGCATGTTGAGGGAGCAAGGGCAGCAGGTCTGAGAGCGTATCATCTGCAATCCCCTGAAACAATTCTCGATCTGTTTGCAGATGTCTGATTTTTTCATTTGATCCTGAAAAGGCTACGCTGCTTCTTTGCAGCCTAAAAGACGAGCTTATTTTGAGGCGGGTGCTTGCGTTTTTTTTCGCAATCAAGCCATACAGCCATTCACACTTTTTCCATACCTTTACCGCATGCAAAAACACTGGTTTGCCATATATACCAAATCGCGCAACGAAAAGCGCGTAGCCGAGTTGCTGGGTCAGCAGGGAATTGAAAATTACCTACCGCTGATGAAGAAAGTGCGGATCTGGTCCGATCGCCGCAAGACTGTGGAGATGCCCTTGTTCAATTCGTATATTTTTGTGCACATCGACGAGAAGGAGTATTTCGATTGTGTCAAAACCCAGGGGGTGGTGAAGTTTGTGAGTTTCGAAAGGAAGCGGGTTTCTATTCCCGACTACCAGATCGAGGCCATCCGAAAATATGTGGAGACCGGGGAGGAGCTGATACCCAATGAAGGAGATTATACCATTGGCAAACGGGTAAGGGTTATACGGGGAGGGATGAAGGGATTGGAAGGTCGGCTCTCTGAGATCCTTGGAAAGCAGCGGGTTAAAGTTGAGATTGAAAGCATTCAGCAGAGCCTGTTTCTTCAGATTCCTCTGGGGAGTCTGGAGATTATCGGTGAGGACAAGGTAGAGGATGTGAAGTACTGGTAAGGGGATAGGTTTGAGGAAGAGGTGGGTTACAGGCCTAACCGTTTCCCGCATTTCATGGCAATATTTGGTATTAAATCACAGAGTTAAACGCTGATCTCATATATTTTTCAAACATGTTCCAAACCGGCATAGTCCTCAGCGGCGGAGGCGCCCGAGGCTTCAGTCATCTGGGGGTTTTACAGGCTCTCAACGAAGCGGGTATTTTTCCCGACTGCATTTCAGGCACCAGCGCGGGGTCTATTGCCGGGGCATTCTACGCCGACGGTTACAAGCCTATGGAAATCCTCGAGATCCTTAGCAAAAACAAGCGTCTCGATTACCTTAGCTTTGCAATCCCCAAGGATGGTCTCTTAGAGATGAACGGGATGGTGAAAATCATCGAGAAGCACCTCCGTGCCAAAACCTTCAAGGATCTTAAAATCCCCCTTTATGTAGCTGCCACCGATCTGAACCATGGCAAGATCAAGTATTTCCATCATGGCAGCGTTGTTGAGGCGGTAGTTGCTTCATCGAGCATCCCGGTGGTTTTCAAGCCTCATATTATCAACAATATTTATTATGTGGATGGGGGAGTTATGGACAACCTTCCCATTGCTCCTCTGGAAAAGAAATGCAGACGGATCATCGGGTCGTATGTGAATCCCGTGGGAAATCAGGATCATTTTCCCAATCTGTTTGTAATCGCGGAGCGGACGTTCAGCCTCGGCGTGGCAAAGGACATCAAGGAAAAGGCAAAGCGTTTCGACCTGTTTATTGAACCCCCCGAATTGGAAAAATACAATATCCTAAATCCCGACAAGGCTTTGGAGATTTATGAGATTGGATATAAAGCCACCCAGCTGGCCTTGAAGAAAAGTCGGAGACGACTTATGTAGTTTATGGAATAGCGTTGTGTATGCTGCGAATAGTGTGGAACAGGGCTGAAAGCCCGGAATGTGATTTACCGGTATTTATGAGACCAAAGCGCCCAACATTGCAAACTCCTTTTCGAAGTTTGAGGTGAAAACACCCTTGCCCAGGTTTTGACGGATCTCTATGCGGGTCCAAAACCTTCCCTCCGAAATTTCCTCCGGGTTGACGTTCAGGTTCCCGTTCGTTTGGCAAACGAACATAAAAACAAGCTCCTTCTCAACATCGGTTTCCCAGATGTATTTGCTTATAAGCCGGGGCACAAAACCGCTGATTCCGATCTCCTCCATTGCCTCTCTGCGCAGGCTCAGCTCAAGATCCTCCCCATAGGAAATGTGTCCGCCTACAGCAGTGTCCCACTTGCCGGGTTGTACCTTTTTCGTCAACGCCCGGTGCTGCAGATAAATTTCGCCCGCAGGGTTCATCACATGCATATGCACTACCGGATGCAATATTTTTACAGAGGGATTAAAATGGCAGTCACCACGTTTTGCCCTGCCGATAACGTTTCCAAGCTCATCGACCACAGGAAGCATTTCCTCGTTTTCCAATTTAGGTTTTCTGAGACGGGCAAGCACAAGGTCTATTCCAAAAAATCCCCCGATAAGAAGGTAGAAAAGAACGCCGGAAATAAACGCCCAGGCTTCTTTCGACATGTAATAGGAAGAATACACCACCAGGCCAATATGAAGAATTGTGAGGAAGAATATCCCTTTCAGGGTTTTGTTGAATTTTTTTTCCGCTTCGGGATTAAGAGGCATATCCTTGAGGAAGCGCTTGGACATTTCGAAAACGATGTTTTTTGGGGAGTAAACCGAGAATCCCAGGATTGCAGCGAAAATCAACTCAATAAGGGCAGGCTTCAGTTTGAAATAGATCTCATCCTTTAAAAGAATCGACACAGAACCCAGCAAGACCAGCAATCCAAGGTCGAGCAGAATGAATTTCTCGATTTTCCGGTCTTTTATGAAGGTAAAAGCGAGTTCAGCAATACCAAAGGCAATGGCCACATAGAGTCCGATGAGGGTTCCCCATAATTCATCGGCTACTACAAATACAAATAAAGGTAATAGTCCGGGCAGGAGGCCGAGGAGGATTTTTCGGTTAATTCTCACGTCAACTGTTGTGTTTTCAATGCTGTCGGTTATGGCTAATTCACAATCTCAGCGCGAATTTCGCTAACGGTGCTGTTGATCTCGCTCAGAACTTCAGGGGACATGTTGATAGAGTAATCCGAAGTGTAGATGAGTTTGTTAATAGTGTCCAGCTTGAAATCGTCTTGTTTGTAGTAGATGTCAAATTTATCGAACGATTTTTTCAATCCCTTGAGCATAAGCAAATTCTCGGCAATAACGATATCGTTCTGGAAATTGCTCAGGAGCGATAGCAGGCTGTTGAGCGAGTATTTCTGGGCGGCGATGCGTTCAGTGATTTCAATGTTCTCGGGGTTTTTCTCTGCAATTTTACAAGCAAGGTACAGGCTTTCAACCCATCCCCCGGTAATAATCATTGCCGCATTGGCGTCGTTATCGTTTTCCCGCAAGTAGCGGTCGGCAAAGTCGAACAATTCCGTAGCAAACCGGGCAAGGGAGTCTTTGTCGCTGTAGCTTTTCTCGAGTCCCTTAATGATTTCAAGGTAAGAGTTGTCGGGGATTCCGAGCTTCTCGTAGAGCAACTGTATGGTAGAGAAATACTTTGCAGTGGCAGCCGTTTGGCCGAATATGAGGCAATAGCTCAAATCTACCCCGTATACACCAATGTTAAGCGAAATATCCTCCTTTGTGGAGTAGCGGGAGAAGTTGTCGGCCGGATTCAGGATTCCGGGAGTGTAGTTTGCTCCAACTCTTTCAAACATCCTGGACATTTCTGTAGGCAGATACATATTATAGAAGATCAGTCTGACTTTTCCTTCATTGGCAGTCAGCTCCTCCTCTAAAACCTCGGTTGTAACAATTTCGGGCTTATCCTTCACTTTACATGCGGGTAAAATGAAAACAGCAAGACCAAACAGGAGCAGGATGGGAATGGCGAACCTCATTTTTTTAATTTATGCTCTAAACTATGGAATTAAAATTTCTAATCAAAAAAAATTTTAAAAGACATCTCCGGGTTAAGCGGTTCAAAGTTGTTTTGGTTCGCCTCTGCGAATTCAAAACTTTGGGCCTTCGCGTGAAAAAAATGGTTTCGCGTAAAGACGCAAAGCAAAGTTTACGTCCCTCGCCCTCTCAAAATCCAAATAAACCTTTGCTCCTTCGCGTGAAAAAAAAGGTTTCACGCAAAGAGAATTTTGAAACCATCTCTCCCCCAAAATCCAAATAAACCTTTGCGCCTTAGCGTGAA
>JAIFNN010000236.1 GCA_020047715.1 Bacteroidota bacterium
GGTTCTGTGTCAATGATCGACTGCGGTGGCCATCCCCATAAAGTTTGCGGACTTATCCATGCTGTTGAGCCGTACATATCTTCAATACCGGAATGCTTCTCAAGGTATAAAAATTCAAATTCCTTAAGCTTGTACGAGTCAATTCGCGCGCCATGCTTCGAATTTACCCGTAAAAAAACATCCCCTACCTGAAAGGAGAAATTTCCATTCAGATCTTTTTGAGGAATTACTGGCTGCTGGGCCTGCAAGGGCAAAATTAGAATGGATAGGATAACAAGGATCGATGTTCTCATGTTTTACAGCTTTTTTCAAATATAGGGATTAGTTTGGAGAGTTTTTGGATGATTTTGAAATAAGAGTATTATCAAGACGGACGACTCCCTCTGATTTACTGTTATGGAATCGTTAGCAGGTTTTGTTGGAAAAATAAAATATTTTCACGACTTTGCAGCTAATAACTAAACCTCTTTTTATGCAAAACATTTCACGCCGAAGATTTATTCACTATACTCTTTTGGGCTCAGCCGGATTGGCGGCCCTTCCCTTGCTCCAGTATTGCAAGGTGGGTTCGAATGATGTTATCAGACTTGGATTTATTGGTTTGGGTCAGCAAGCAATGAACCTTATGGATGGTTTTAACAAAATCCCCGGAGTACAGATCGTTGCCGGGGCTGATGTTTATGGTATCAAGCGGGAACGCTTCGAACTCAAAGTAAAGGCATTTCATGAAACTGCAGGAAGCAAGGCAGACGTGAAAACGTATTCCGATTACCGCGAAATCCTGAGCCGCAAGGATGTGGATGCCGTTGTGATAGCCACCCCCGATCACTGGCATGCCATCATGACCATCGATGCTTGCAAGGCTGGTAAAGATATCTACCTTGAAAAACCCATTACCTTTACAATCAAGGAAAGTCTTAAAGTGGTTGAAGCCGTTCGGGAAAACAAAGTGATTCTGGCTGTGGGAAGTCAACAGCGTTCCGATTCCAATTTCCAGCATGCGGTGAACATGGTTCGACAGAACACCATCGGCGAGCTTAAAACCATCAACGCATTCGTAGGCCCACCTCCGGCTCCTTATGATCTTCCGGAAGAAACCCTACCCGTTGATCTTGACTGGGAAAAATGGCTTGGACCTAACCCCTATGTGCATTACAACTCCAAACTCAATCCGCCGGTATCTCTCAATCCCCCGCAAAACGAGACTTTTTGGGCTGCATGGCGCTATTATAAGGAAACAGGTGGCGGTTTCACCTGCGATTGGGGTGCACATAACTTCGATATCGGTCAATGGGCTTTGGATAAAGACAATGGCGGACCGGTGAAAATTATACCTGCCGGATACAACGATACCAAATTCCTCAGCTATGTATATGAAAATGGCGTTGTGATGACAAACGAGCCCTTCGATGATATCAGCACAAGAGGTGTTAAATTCTGGGGTTCGGACGGATGGATCGAGGTTTCGCGCGGAAAAATTGTTGCTTCAGACGACTCTCTGCTTCCTCCAAAGGAAGAGGATGCAAACAAAGGTCTGCTTTATGAATCCGGTATTTCACATCTGGTAAACTTTATCGATTCGATGCGGTCAAGGAAGGATCCAATCGCTCCCATTGAGGCAGGGCAGCGAACCTGCGCAGTCTGCATCCTGGGAAATATTGCAAGCGAATTGCAGCGCCCGGTAATCTGGGACCCTGTTAAACAGTTCTTCGTGGATGATTCCGAAGCAGAGAAATTTATGCACAGGGAATACAGATCAGGCTATTCGCTTTAGAAATGAGGGTTTTCTCCGACCGTACTCATTGGATTGCTTTACTGCAAAGTTCACGAAGGAGAACGCTATAGGCCAATATTTTCCCATAAGGGATAACTCTTAGCCTATGCACTTTGAACTGAACTTTGTAGTAAAGAAATATTTTGATGTTATTTAAATTACAGGACAAACATATTAAGGAAATGCTGACAAAACTCTTTAAAAACGATTTCAAAACAAGCATCATGGCGGTGGCATGTGCTTTTGTGATTTTTGCAAATGTTATTGCGCTTTCCGCCGCTGAGAAACCCGTTCCAAGCCTTCAAGGCAAAAAGGTGCTTTATGTCATGGGAGGTTGGGATGGTCACGAACCAAAGCAATCCGCTGAGGTTTTCGTTACCTGGATGCGCTCGGAGGGAGCCGAGGTAACGGTTTCGGAAACTCTGGATTCCTATCTCGATGCTGAGTTGATGGGATCCCTTGACCTGATCGTTCAAATCTGGACCATGGGGAAAATTTCCAACGAACAGGAAGCCGGGCTCTTAAAAGCTGTGCAAAACGGAGTCGGGCTTGCCGGATGGCATGGTGGAATTGGCGATTCTTTCCGCGACAACGTGAATTACCAGTTTATGGTGGGAGGTCAATGGGTTGCCCATCCCGGAGGAGTTATCGATTACAGCGTTGAAGTTACAAATCATAAGGACCCCGTTACCAAAGGTCTTAAAGATTTCAGCATGCACTCGGAACAATATTACATGCACGTCGACCCGAATGTGAAAGTGCTTGCCACCACAACTTTTTCAGGAGCCCATTCCCCCTGGATCGAAGGATGTGTGATTCCCGTTGTGTGGAAAAAGTATTTCGGGAAGGGCCGGGTGTTTTATTCCTCTCTTGGACATGTGATGGACGATTTTAAAGTGACCGAGGCAATGGAAATACAAAAACGCGGAATCCGTTGGGCCAGCGAAAGCAAATACCAGCCTAAAGAGGAGTGGAGAGAACCGGTCTACAAATAGTTGGCTTTCGTTAATAGGTTTTAGGATTTGCTATCAGGGCGCATATTTGGGTTTGACTCATTAGGGTTGAAACTGTATAATACTTTATGAATGACAGAGATTAGAATCACAAAAGTCCTCGGACATTTGGTTTTCCTCATCATGCTGGTGTATGCCTGCGTATTCTTTTTTGAGCGGATGAATTCCGATACTTCCTTTTTTACATTCAAGATCCTGAGTTTTGAGAAATTCAATATTGAAGCCGGAAGGTATTCTTCATTTATAACACAAATCATCCCCCTTGCTTTAATGAAGCTTCATGCCGGGCTGAAAGTCATCCTCATCAGCTATTCGGTATCGTTTGTTATCGTTTTTTATTCGGTCTTTTTGCTTTGCATGTATGCCTTTTCGAGTCTTCGTGCTGCAATAGCAGCTACTTTTGTTGTGTTTTTGGGCATCAGCGATACCTCGATGTATTCAGGAACCGAAATCCATTTTGGAATGATGAGTGCCGCTTTGTTTTATGCTTATCTTGAATATTTCCTTCTGCAAGAGAAGACATTCTCAGTCACCAAAAAAGGTTTATTCGTTTTTCTGGGCATCCTTATCATTCTGCTCTGTCTGTTCAATCACCCTTCCACATTATTCCCCCTGGTTTTTATCCTGATGTTTCAGGCAATCGACAAAAAGCTATACGCCAGCAAAACTCTGTATATATTGGGATTTGTTGTGGTTATTGCCTACGGTCTGAAATATCTCTCAATCGATGAAAACAGTTATGAAGCAAACCAGTTGGCTCCATTTTACAACCTTTTTTCCATTCTTGGGAATTTCATCCATACAAACAGCGTTCATTTTTTCCTGAAGTTCGTGTGGAAAGGGGTATACGTTTTGCCTCTTCTTCTTTTTGCGATTACCCTGGGCTATTATCTTATCAAAAAAGAATACCTGAAACTATCTTTCTACTTTGTATCCACCATAGGTTTTTTTGTGCTTTTGATGGTGATTTTTTCTCCGGGGGATTCGGATCTTGGAATGGAGCGGAATCTAATCCCTTTGTGGTTCTTCATTGGATTGCCTTTTGCTCATGACGTATTGTTTCATGAGTTCCGCTTTCCTTATATGCGCCCGATTGTTTATTCATTGGTTATTATAGCCGGGTTTGCCGGGTTTTACCGTGCCACGGTTTTGTACAAGGAGAGGACGGATTATATGTGGCATATTATCCGGGAGGCTGCCCGGCAAACCGGTAGTGGGAAAATCATCATTGAGAAGAAAAATCTCCAGATGGATAAACTAATGGGTTCCTGGACCTTTGCCACGGAAACCCTGTTGATGAGTGCCATGGAGGGGCCGCAAAATGCCAAAACCATTTACCTTGTCGACAACCTCGAACAGCTTAAAGATATCGATCTTACAAAAACCGAGATGTTTTTATGCGTGCCGTTTTGGATCGAATGGGGATATCCCAGCCTGAATCAGGAATATTTTCAGCTGCCTTCCCAGCCGTACAGTATTCTTGAAAATCCCATACCGCTGAACTAATCGCAGCCCTCTGATTATTCCAGTTCCTTGCCTGCCGCATCCAAAAATCCTGTCATGTATACCAGGGGAGCGTTCCAATTTATAGCAATTTCATTCGACGCGTAACACTCCGCCAAATCCATGTAGGCTTTAGCCGGTAATCCTGAGCTGTATTTCAGCCCGTTGGGGTTGTTATCGCTGATGCCGTCCTGCATCTGATGGTTTGGCCCGCCAGCTACCCATCCGGGAACAGGTTCCGCTACATTATCTGCAGCACTTAACCTGTGATGGGGAAACAGGGTCGATTTTGTTCCGAATCCGGTTACAAAGGAAATTCCAACGGCATTCTTTCCAAAAATGTAATCCATTGTTTCAATGGATGCATTCAGATATTTCCTGTCCTTGTTTATCTGATAGGCCTGAGCAAAAATAATCGCAAGATCCAATATGTCGCTGTTCGAACCCCACACAAAAGTGCTCAGGGGCTGACGGTATGGGGAACCTTCAAGAATCTGCAACTGATTGTCGGCTTCAGAGAGGATTGCTGTTTTCAACTTTTCCTTTTCTCCGTCCTGCAAACTGCTTACCGGCATAACAAGCGCGTAATAGCCAAGGTTTTTAAGATAGTTCCTCCAATTTTCGCCGGGAACAAAACTGAAGTCCAATGGGTTCGCATCCATGTAGGCCTTGTACTCTGCTTCGCCGGTGGTAGCAAAAAGCTGTGATGCCGCCCAGAAAAAATCCCCTGAAAATTCAGCATGCCCGTATTCCCCCGTAGAAATATCCTCTGGGTTTTTGTATGCCACATCAGGGTTTTTAGCTGCCCAACTCCAGGCCAGCCTCGCTTTGGATAAATATCTTTCTGCAAGTTCTGCATCGAGATCTTTCCATACCCTGGATGCCTGGGCAAACATGGCCGCAAAGTTCAGGGAAGAAGTGGTTGACTTTCCAACAACAAACCGTTCCGACAGATCCTCCTGAGGCATCACAAAGCCCGAAAAGCTTTTCGATGTTAGCTTGAAGAAAACGCCACCATCCGCATCCTGCATGGATTCGGCCCAGTCGAGTTCGAATTTGATCTCGTCAAGCAGGTCGCTTATCCCATTGCCACTTTCCGGGATGTTGAGGGAATTGTCGGGCATCGATAAGGGGTAATTCTCATGAAATGTGAGCAAAGTGCTTACGGTAACACCTGCATTTACAATATACTTGTTGTAATCGCCTGCATCGTACCAACCTTTTGGGGAACTCATAGTGCCGCTTTTCTTACCGGAAGAGGGGTGGTAAAAACACCTGTCGTCGGGATGAGCCAAGGGATGATTGTATTCTCCTGCAAACTGTGCCTCAATGGCAATCGAAGCACGCTGCAGGTAAAAAGCTTTTACGGATGCATCGAAAACCTCCGAATAAATATCGGAATTGATCTGAAAGGGAAACGAAATACCCAGATCTTCAACATGAAGCTTATAATCCCCACAGATTTCAAAGGCACTGAAATCTGCAATTTTTATGGCTTCACCCGACAGATCCCATGTTCCTTTGTCTTTAAGTTCCCCCGAAAAAACAATGTTCCCAACGGAATTGATGAGCTGAAAGTTATCCGACCGGGAATCAACAACAACCACTTTTTTCACCGATTTGGGAAGATAGCCCAATTGGTTCAGACGGATATTCTCACTGATGGGCAGCTTGCTGATGTCGACATTTTTGGGAGTGCAATTCCCGAGTAACAAAATAAAGGACAAAAGGGTTAAAAACAGTGAAACGTTTTTCATTGAAAGGGTTTTAATAGTATGGACAGTTCGTAGTTTCAGAATGCGGATTAAAAATAGGCCATATTTAATGAAGAACAAAGCTTAGGTCAAATTTTTTGCCTGAAATACTTCAGGAATTGCTTCAAGCCATATTGCTCATAAATTCTGTGCTTTTGGATAAAGAATGTTGTTTTCGAGGTGCACATGGATATGCAGATCATCCTCAAATTCCTGCAGGAGTTTGAGCGATACGGTGTAGGTGTTGCAGGCATCCTGGGGAACCCGGTAATTATGGGTCAGGTCGTTGATCTTGTCCATGGCTCCACCTGCATACTCGTGCTCGGCCGACATCCTTGCAATTTCCGATGCGATAATTGCCCGTGCTTCCATGCTGTTGTCTTTCAGCGCTACTTTAATTGCCGGGAACAAAACTTCTTCCTCTTTTTGAAGGTGCTGCCGAAGCTCTTCGTTAATTTTCGAGAAAAGCGCAGCCACCTCAATAAGTTCAGGGTGGTGTGAGCCATGCACCGTTGCTATTTTATCTGTGTAAAAAACCAGCTCCGGTAGTGTCTTCAGTACATACTTGTGATGAGTATTCATGATGTAATCTGCCAAAAATCCTAAATCCCAGTCCTTGAAGTTCTGAGATGGGAGAGGGGAGCTGCTTTCAAGCTCCTGCAGCTGAAGTGCAAGAACAGTCGGGTCCAGTTCTTTTTCCCGACAGGCGTTTTCGAGGGTCTTGCTGCCTCCGCAGCAGAAGTCTATTCCTGCATTCCTGAAGATCCCCGCTGCTCTGAAATCCTTTGTAACAATTGTCCCAATTGGGAGTCCGGTATATTTTCCTGTATCAGTCATGATGTTGTTTTTAATTGGGTTTCATCGGCAAATATAGACAAATTGCAATAAAAGACAAAAAGGTCTTGTAATAAAATGTATGGGGCAGGTTTGCAATAGAGCAGGTTAAACGTTTAGTTCATAAGGGCAATAGACAAAGCCCTTTGTGATTAATGTGTTGAAATTTATTTGATTAGACTGTAAGTGAAGGTGGGAATAAATTTTTAGGAAATATAATTCTGGTTTAAGATTTATTTCATTAAAATGTCGTATGTTTGCGACATTAGAAATTCAAACATGAACAAATCCGAAAGATTCGAAGACAACCTGCAGGAGTTGGCGCGGTTTGCCAAGGTGATTTCCCACCCGGCACGTCTTGCGATACTTCAGTATCTTGCAGATACAAAAACCTGCATTTCGGGCGACATTTCCGATTCCCTGCCCCTGAGCCGCACTACGGTTTCGCAGCATCTAAAGGAGTTGCGCGATGCGGGTTTGATACAGGGTCAGATCGATGGACAGAAAATCAATTATTGTTTGTGTTCGGGGGAGATTTCCCGGAATCTGGACGTTTTCAATATTTTTCTGAAGGGAATCAGTGAGGTTAGCATAAGCTGTAAGTCTGAAGTCCAAGTTTAGGTAGAATGGAATTAACAATTTTAACGCTATACATTTAAATTTTTTGAAATTATGAAAAAGCATCTGGTATTTCTTTTTGTACTTTTGGTTTCTTCTTTGGCCATTCAGGCCCAAACCCAGCAGGATTCGATAATTTTTAAGACTACAACCTACGATTATGGAACCATTGTTGAAGGTGGCGATGGGAGCTGTGAATTTGTTTTCACCAACCAGGGAACCACACCCTTACTGCTGACAAATGTGCACGCTTCCTGTGGATGTACAGCACCAGAATGGCCAAAAGCGCCAATCTCCCCCGGACAAACAGGAGTAGTAAAGGTGAAATACAATACCGCGATACTTGGTGCTTTTCGGAAGACCATCACCGTAAATTCCACGGCTTCAAATGCGATGGTCGTTTTGAATATTTCAGGTAACGTAACCCCGAAGCTTTAAAAGAGATTTTCATGAAAATATTAATTCTTTGCACCGGCAATAGCTGCCGGAGCCAGATGGCTCATGGCTTTTTGCAGAGCTTCGACAAGGACATTGAGGTCAGCTCCGCAGGAACCGAGGCATCAGGCAGGCTCAACGAAAAAGCCGTTTTTGTTATGAAGGAGGTGGGTATCGATATCTCACATCATACTTCCGATTCGGTAGACAAATACCTCGGTGAGGAATGGGATTTTGTTATAACTGTATGTGGCGGGGCAAATGAGGCTTGTCCGGCATTTCTAGGCAAAGTTAAGCAACGCTTGCATATCGGTTTCGATGATCCTTCCCACGTAACCGGATCGGACGAATACATATGGAGCGAATTCAGAAGGGTGAGGGATCTTATAAAAGATGAGTTCTACCAACTATACCTGACTTCGATAA
>JAIFNN010000239.1 GCA_020047715.1 Bacteroidota bacterium
GGTAAATCGTAAATGAATGTGCATTTTTGGCCTGGCTAACAGAAGTTGAAAGGCTATAGTATATTTTTAAAGTCGGAACTCTTTCAGGATGATGCAGTCCGTCTCCGCCATCTTCAGGATCTTCAATATTCTCATACGATTCAAAATCCCTTGCATTATCAAGAAGACTGGCTCCCTGATCTTCTCCCTGGAAAAACAAGGTTAAAGAATTTCCTGATACCCAACCTTCTCTGTTTATAACCTCCTGAACTAATGATTTAAGATCAGGCGAACGGTAAGGTTTCCACATGGTCCAAGGGGCAGTAATGTCCCAGTCAATTTTAGCAGTAGTCCATGTCCTTGAAGTAATAAGCTCTGCTTCTGTGAAAATAGCTGAATTATCTGCTGCCTCAGCAAAGATGTTAACTCTTGCCTCATCTGCCTCATCTTCGTGAGCATAAATATGAAGGAAAGCCGAGTCAATTTTTGCTCCCTGGGGAACAGCAACTTTCTGAAAACGTGTGAAAGTGGTCATAATATTCAAATCCTCACCTTCCCAACCCATGTCCAAATCGTCGTCGTCCATTTTATCGACAGCGTCATTCTCAAATTCTCCATCATCAAATGAAATTGAAACATCACCATCTTTTTGTGTTTCGATAATGGTTATTGTTACAGCATTAGGCAAATGGAAATAAATGGTAAGTGTAGGAACTCTTTCAGGATGATGCAGTCCATCTCCGCCATCTTCAGGATCTTCAATGTTTTCATACGATTCGAAATCCCTTGCGTTATCCAACAGGCTGGCTCCCTGATCTTCACCTTTAAAAAATAAGGTTAAAGAATTTCCTGATGCCCAACCTTCTCTGTTTATAACTTCCTGAACTAATGATTTAACATCCGGGGAACGGTAAGGTTTCCACATGGTCCAAGGAGCAGTAATGTCCCAGTCAATTTTAGCAGTAGTCCATGTCCTTGAAGTGATAAGCTCAGCTTCAGTAAAAATAGCTGAATTATCGCTAGCTTCTGCATAAATATTGACTTTAGCTTCATCAGCCTCATCTTCATGAGCATAGATATTTAAAAATGCGGAGTCAATAATTGCTCCCTGGGGAATGGTAACGTTTTGAAAGCGCGTAAATGTGGTCATAATATTAAGGTCTTCACCTTCCCAGCCCATGTCAAGATCATCGTCATCCATTTTATCAACAAGGTCATTCTCAAATTCGCCATCATCAAAGGATATGGAGACTTCTCCATCTTTCTGGGTTTCAATAATTTTCAAGCTTAGCATTTCCTGAGCAACCATGCTATTCCCCATGCTCAAAAAAACTAAAACTGCTAGTGCAAGTAGACTTCTTTTCATAAGATTTAAGATTTGATTTGTTTATTTACCTTTTTTCGGGTCAAAGGTATTTCGCAAACCTTAAAGCAGTCTTACACTACAATTACCATTTGTTTAGCAAATTGTATGGCATAAATAAAACCATAAACCTATCTACCTGTAAATCTAGTAGTTTTATCAAAATAGGAATTAACCTTGATTTAAGATTGGAATCCAAAACAGCTCCTCTGTGGATTCTATTACCTTTCAAATTCCGCCTGTTGCATAAACAAGTTCAAAAAAAAAGAGGACGAATCATTTCGCCCTCTTTTTCAAAAATGAGTATATTATCTATTTAATTAGTTCCACGCTCCTCTTAACAAATTTAGCCAACTCCTCCCCTTTCAGCATATTGTTTGAAAGCAGTGCCAAATCAATAAGTTGCTTCAGTGTCTTACTCTTACTGCCGAAATCTTCCAGAATTACTCTCTTCTCCGATTCCAGCCCTTCAATCTTCTTCTGAACTTCGTCGAGTTTATCCTTTTCGGCCTGTGGAATTTCCTCTTCTTTCTTCGCCTTCTGGTCTTTTTGAAGCTGCTCCTTTTCAGTGTTCAAGGGGGATATGCTTTCCTCGATCGTCTGAAGTTTTTCCGCAAGTTTTTTATTCTTTTCTTCTACCATTTTCGATATCAATGGATGGTTCGTGTTTACCACCATGTTATAACTGTCGGGGAACCCGCCAAACATGTTGCCTCCACCGCTCATGGCCGACATATCCTTCATTCTGCGCATGTATTCCGACTGAGTGATCATTACAGGTTGATCGCTCTCGGAAAGGGCTTCAAACTGAACCATAAAACCTTTGCGGGTTTTAAGCTGACTGTCAAAAATAGCACTCAGATCTTTCTTTTCTTTTTCGTCCAGTTTACTTTCCTTAACTTCATCTTTTTCAATCAGTTTGTCGATAACTTCCGAATCAACCCTTATAAAACGGGAGCCTTCAAGTTTTTGCTCCATTTGGTTAATAAAATGAGGATCCAGCTGCCCATCGAGCGACAAAACATCATAACCTTTGTTTTTGGCTGCTTCGATGTAGCCGAATTGCTCTTCAGGATTGGTGGTGTAAAGATACACCAGGGTTTTGTTCTTGTCGGTTTGGTTTTCTGCTATCAGGCTCTTGTATTCATCAAAAGTAAAGTACTTTCCGTCCGTATTCTTCAGGAGTGCAAATTTCACAGCCCTTTCATAGAATTTCTCCTCAGTAATCATACCGTAAACGATGAAAAGCTTAAGGTCGTCCCATTTCTTTTCGTATTGCTGACGATCGGATTTAAAGATTTCCTCCAAACGATCGGATACTTTTTTGGTTATATGCGAAGAAATCTTCTTAACGTTGGAGTCGCTCTGCAGGTAACTTCTGGAAACATTAAGGGGAATATCGGGCGAATCGAGAACCCCGTGAAGCAGCGTTAGGAATTCAGGAACGATGCCTTCAACGGAGTCCGTAACAAACACCTGGTTAGAATAAAGCTGAATTTTGTTCTTCTGAATCTCAAAATTGTTTTTTATTCGGGGGAAATACAATACTCCTGTCAGATTAAACGGATAGTCAACATTCAGGTGTATATTGAATAAAGGATCCTCGAGAACGGGATAAAGATCGTGGTAAAACTTGTCATAATCTTCCGGTTTCAAATCAGCCGGTTTGCGCGTCCACAATGGTTTCGTGTCGTTTATAATGTTATCTTTTCCTGTTTCCTTTTCTTTTCCATCCTTCCATTCGGTTTCTTTTCCGAAAGCTATTTCCACAGGCAGAAACTTGCAATATTTGGTAAGAATCCCACTGATACGTCCTTTTTCAAGAAATTCTTTGGATTCCTCATCAATGTGAAGGGTTATTTCTGTCCCAAAACTGTCTTTTGTGCTTTCCTCCATATTGTATTCAGGACTGCCGTCGCAAGTCCATCGAACAGCTTTTGATCCCTCGAGATAAGAAAGAGTGTTGATCTCAACTTTTTCAGATACCATAAAAGCCGAATAGAAACCCAAACCAAAGTGGCCGATAATGGAATTACCCGCATTCTTATATTTTTCGAGGAAGTCTTCGGCACTTGAAAAGGCAATCTGATTAATATATTTCTCAACCTCTTCAGATGTCATGCCGATTCCATGGTCTGATATGGTAAGTGTTTTTTTGTCCGAATCGAGCGTTACACGTATTGTCTGATCGCCCAACTCGCCCTTGTAATCTCCCACTGAAGCTAAGGTCCGTAGTTTTTGGGTTGCGTCAACCGCGTTTGAAACCAACTCCCTTAGAAAAATTTCATGATCCGAATACAGGAATTTTTTAATGATCGGGAAAATATTCTCGGTGGTTACACCTATTGTACCTTTTTGCATTGCGTGATATTTTTTGGTTAAACTAAGCACTCCCTGATCAAAGTATGTGCCATTTGTTGGGGGCTGACAAAATTGCAGGGATTTTTAAATTCAGAAGGTAGAATTTAGAATTTAGAATTGGATCTAAAAATTAATCTACGACTTACCCATAATACTGCCTTCTACCTTCTATTCTCCTCATTCCTTGCATCCACGTCTTTCCGAAGCAGGAATTCACCCTTATGAAACTCATAGCCGTCGTAAGACCCATCGGGTCCGTAGAAACGATAGTTTCCCGTGAACATTGATTCGAATGGAGCCAAGTGATCCATTACGATCATCTGCAGTTTGTCGTTAAATCGGATGCTCGCAACCAGTTGAGCGGAATATTCAAGAATTACCCGTTTGACTGTTTGAAATTCCGAATGGAAGTTTCCCCCGAAAGCGGCATTCCCTTCTTTATCAAACATTAATACCTCAATATATTTTTTATCAGAGAAGTTGTTGTTGAAACTATAGCCCAGCAAAGTGTAATAAGTTTCACGCTGATAGTTGAATTCATAAATATTGTAATACACACAGGCCAGCCAATTATCGGGGGAGAGGTTCAATGTCTCGGGATTTTTCATCCCTTTCGATTTGTCAATCAGCGGATAAAGGAGGATTTCGGGCCTTTTTGTGGAGCCATTATTATACTGAAGAAACCCGAAATAAGAATAATTATCCTTCGACTTCTTTACAAACCATGTGTAGATATTGAGTTTCTGGTCGGGGGAACGAAGTTTTCCAATCATGTTGAGACTGTCCCAGCTATAGGCAAAAGATTGGGGATTTTCGAGGCTTGTCGAGAACAATTCCAATATAACTGCATTCAAACTATCGATTGACTTATCTGTTTCTGATGCATAAAGCGCGCTGAAATTTTCCTTTAATTTCAATTCAGCACTTAAAAAGGGCAATTGCGCTGCCTGGGTCATCCCATTCAGTGATACAACGCTCAAAAGCAATGCTATGGATAAGCTTTTAATCATAAGGCTATAACGAACTTTGATGTAACAAATTGCATCGCTTTCATTAAGAAATAGAATCCTGTTTTTCAAATTATCGACTGATCAATCGCCGCAATCAATCGTGAGCATGCTGTTTTCACTTCATTTTCAGAAATATTCAGCGCAGGGGAGATACGAATTGCCGTGTCGCAGAACAAAAACCAATCCGTTATAAGCCCATTTCGCGTGGCATTTGCAACGACCCTGTGCATCATTTCCGAATTCCCGAACTCAACGGCAAGCAGCAATCCACAGCCCCTCACTTCCCTGATCACAGGATGGACAAGCTGTTGCCGGAAGAGTTTTTCGATTTCAAGAGCCCTGAGATGCAGTTTCTCCTCCAATAAAACATTGAATGCAGCAAGTCCTGCAGCACAGGAAATGGGATGTCCGCCAAAAGTGGTAATATGCCCAAGTGCCGGATGATGGCTTAACTCACTCATAATAATATCACTGCTGACAAAAGCACCTAAAGGCATTCCGCCGCCGAGACTTTTTGCCAGAACGAGAATATCGGGCAATGCTCCGTATTTTCGGAAGCCGAAAACTTCGCCCAAACGGCCAAATCCGGTCTGAATCTCATCAAAAACCAAAAGGGTACCTGTTTCGTCGCAGCGTTGCCGAAGAGCGGTCAGGAATTCAGGATCAACACTTACAACGCCGGCCTCAGCCTGAAGCACTTCAACCACAAGGCATGCTGTTTTGTTGGTTATCAGAGAAAGGTCGTCCAAGCAATTGTACCGTAGAAAGCTAATACCGGGAAGCAGAGGTCGAAACTCTCTTTTGTAATATTCTCCACCAAGGATACTTAACGCACCCTGGGTGCTACCGTGATATGCATTATGGAAAGCTGCCATTTCGCTACGACCGGTAAATCTCTTGGCCAACTTCATTGCCCCTTCAACAGCTTCAGCGCCTGAGTTGACAAAATAAATCCTTTGGAGTGAAGGGGGAAGGTTTTTAGCAAGCAGTTCCGCATAATTTACCTGTGGCGACTGGATAAACTCCCCATAAACCATAAGGTGAAGGTGTTTATCGGCCTGGATTTTTACAGCTTCAATAATCCTTGGATCCGAATGACCTAGGTAAGAAACAGACACGCCGGAAATAAGATCCAGATAATCCTTGCCATCAGGTCCGTACATAAATACCCCTTTAGCCGATTCTATTTCAATCGACATTGGGGAATCGGAAGTTGAAGCCAAATAGTTCAGGAAAGCCTGACGGTTAGAACTCATACTGGTAAAAAGCAGTGGTATCTATTTGATAATCAAATTAATATCCTTCATCAACTTTTCTTTGTAGGATTTTCCGATTGGGATGTTTTTGTTACCATCATCGGTTTTGATGATTACCGCATTGTCCTCGATAACGTCGATGCTGGAGGTATTAACAATAAAAGAACGATGAACCCTGGTAAACTTGCTGGAGGGCAGTTTCTGTTCTATCGCCTTCATTGTAAAATGGATTGTGTACTTTTCTTTGAAGGTGTTGAATATAACATAGTTCTCAAGGGCTTCAACCCAAAGAATATCATCGTATTTGAGCCTCACAAGGGTTGAGTTCTTTTTTATAAAGATCTCCTCCTTGCCTACAAGATGGATCTTATTTTGCTCATGGCGAGCAGTTGCGCGATCAATCGCTTTGTAAAAACGAGGGTAATTTAACGGCTTTAGGAGGTAATCAGTAACATCGTGCTCAAATGCATCAATTGCATATTTCCCTTTACCGGAAACAATTATTATCTGCGGTGGATTTTTAAGAGAGTTGAGAAATTCGATACCTGTCATTTCAGGCATTTCGATATCCAAAAAGATAAGTTGGATATCCTCTTCGTTTTTCAGATAATTAATTGCCTCAACCCCATCAGAAAATGAGGCTTTGAGGCTCACTCCGTCTGTTTTCTTGATAAACTCTTCCAAAACCTTACGGGAGAGCTTGTCATCATCTATAAGTATGCAATTCATTCTCAAAATTTTAGTCGTTCGAAATCAAATTTCTATCACCTCTAATCATATTTTGATCAAAGATAAAAAATTCTTAGAATATACCATAAGTCAAAATACAATTCTTTCTATGGTAAAATATAATTCTTTTTCTTTAGGCAAGGTTTATGCAGGCCGACAGTCGGCAGATTGATAACCTGTTAGACCTAAAGGCTGCATTTGTTTACTTTTTTCGGGGGATTTCTCGCATCAAAGAAGATTCTGTGCTTTCATCTCGTTGTATTTCTTCTCGATCAGCTCAACTTTTTTTATGGAATAGCGCACCCAAGTAAGAAGCAGTTCGGAGTATTCCCCGGGGGAAAGTTGCCATTCAACGGCGGAATTGTGCAGTTTGGTAATGATTTCCTGCAGGCAAAGAGCTACGGAAACCGAGATATTGAAACTTTCGGTAAAGCCAAACATTGGAATTCGAACAAATTCGTCGGCCTGAATGCTTATCAACTTTGATACGCCAGTCAGTTCGGTACCAAAGAAAAGAGCCATTTTTCCTTTGGTGATATCCAAATCATGCAAAAAAGGATATGCCGGATCGGGGCTGGTAGCAATAATACGGTATCCCGAGTTTCGCAGCTTCGATATAGCTTCCTGTGTATTATTGTTTTGGTTGCTGTATTTATGTAGGTTAAGCCATTTGTTTGACCCCATTGCAATATCGCGATGAACCTCAAACTTATTCCTGTTTTCAATGATATGAACATCCTGTATCCCAAAACATTCGCAAGTCCGCAATACAGCACTGGCATTCTGCGCCTGGTATAAATCTTCCAAAACCACCGTAAGATAGCGGGTCCGGTTTTTCAGTACATCTTTGAAGACCTGGAGTCGGTTTTCATAGAGAAACTGTGATAGGTAGTTTATTAATTCAGAATTCACCTTACTTAACTTCAATAAAAAAATACTATTTTCAATTCATTGTTGTCCGGTCTATGATTTAAAGAGTCATAAGATATTCTGACTTCTTTGCTCTTCTATGCAGTTTTGCATTATCCATAAAAAATTACACAAGGATAAAAGTACACACTTTTTTGGGAAATAGGTTTTACGCATAAATTAAATTCTTATTATTAGGTATTCATGATTCGCTTCGCTTAACTCGGAAAGTTGATTTCGCTTATTGGCCCTGGATTGTTTAACTTCGAGTATTCCTTAACCACTTCCTTCTATTACCCTTCTGCACTTTCCCAACAGGCTTAGGTCTTTTTCATTGAAAAACTCTCCTGTTTTTACCTTCGACAATGATTTCTATTCGGAATTCAATTTTCCAATAATAAAAAGTAAACACTGAATGGGTTGTTATAGCAGTATTGTTTAAGAAGGCTCTTATCATGCATTGGCTAGTGCTACTCAATTTATGGAAAAGGAAGAAGGCAAAAAAAAAGCTGTCTCAAAAAATGAGACAGCCTCCTTTAAACATAAACAATATTTTTATTGAACGGTTTTCGCCAATTCGCTACCAGCTTTGAATTTCACAACTTTCTTAGCTTTAATAGTGATAGGTTTTCCAGTTTGGGGATTTCTACCAGTTCTGGAGTTTCTTGCTGAAACTGAGAAAGAACCAAATCCAACCAAAGCAACGCGGTCGCCTTTTTTAAGGGCTTTTGAAGTGGTTTTTACAAATGCATCGAGAGCTCTTTTTGCATCAGCTTTGGTTAATTTAGCTTCAGCAGCAATTGCATCAATTAATTGTGCTTTGTTCATAATAAAAAAATTTAGGGTTAGTAATCATTAAAGTGTCAAATGTTAAGGCAAATATAGGGGATTTAACGGTTTTAGCAAATTTAGGCGCTAAAAAATGCACATTTGTTGATAAACTGATAAAAATAGTTCATAAATGCGGCAGGAACGCCCATTTAAATGAGGTTACAGCAGGTCGGCCATTGCCTGAAACCCACATTTTTCTTCAAATTGCTAATTTTGATTTCGCCGTAATAAAAATTGTATTACTTTTGCGACCTGTTCATTTATACATTCTATTTAAAGAGACAGCATCTTCTTTGCTAAAGCTACGGAGAATAAAGGAGGAATGGCAGAGCGGTCGAATGCGGCGGTCTTGAAAACCGTTGTACCTTCGCGGGTACCAGGGGTTCGAATCCCTTTTCCTCCGCAAATAGTAAAGCCCGGTTGCATTTGCAGCCGGGCTTTTATTTTATGTTAAGCTATAAAAGCTTCAGTTTTTAGTGGGAATATTGTTTCCCAAGCAATCAGACAGAACCAAACGCCTCACCCTCTCACGCTGGCCTCAGGCAATCGTTTTTGAATATCCCTAAGTTGTTCGATACTTTCAATACCAAGAGTGAAAGCATCGATGAACTTTGCCCCGGTATGAAATTCGAGGCACTCATCTTTTTTATGAACCAGCTTGCCCGCACCATATACTTTCATCCCGATAATTGCTTTCCCATTGGCTTTCATGCGTGTTAGAACCTTTTGCACTTCATCGATATCGGCATCCATGGCCACACCTCCAGGATTGTAACGAGCAAGGTCAACATCCACCCATGGCTCATCCGCGGCCGTTTCAAGCGCTCCTATGGAATGGCAGGATATTCCGTGAACCTTAATTACCCCAGCCTCTTTAGCTTCCGACAGAGCTTCCATAGCCCCTTTCATGTTCACATTCCACATGGGGTCGGTTACGGCATGCAGGAGTACCATATCGAGCCGATCGGTTCCGATTTCCTTTCTGAAACGATCCAGGTCAGCCTTTACCCCATCATAAGTTTTGGAGTTGGTTTTGGTGAGAATCACAACCTTGTCGCGATCAATTTTCGTAAGGGCTTCCTTAAGATGAGCATGAGTGCCATATTGATCGGCAGAGTCCCAGAAGTTTATGCCTTCATCAAATGCGGCCCGCAGCAAATCGGCCATTCCCTTAATGCCTAACTGCCGACTCTGATTTGAACTCCCGTTCCAACCACTGGTTCCTGTACCCATTGCCATGCGCGACAATTCAATGCCTGTGTTACCAAGCCTAACCCTGTCGTAAGGATATAGCTTTTTGCTGCCTGCCAGTGCGTAATAGGGAAATGCCGAGAGCAAAGCCGAACCGGCCAGACTGTACTTCAGAAAGTTTCTTCTTTTCATGGAATCATGGTTTATGAAGGGTTTTGCTACTAATAAATATGTAAACAGTAAATATCGGACTTTTGTTGAGCCAACAGAAAATATTTTGACGTAATTAATATTCTCCTTTCGACTTAGGGAAATTCAAATAATTAAAACAGGAAAATACCAGATTGATTAACAAATTAATGTATTTGTTAAAAACATTCTGCAACTGTCAACAACTTTGAAGCCTTTCCTAATTCCCCCTTAAGACATAGTCCGCTATTTGTCTAATTTTGCAGTTCCGTAGCACGACAAACCCGTTAATCCCTTTTGCATAGTGAAAAAAACAATCAAGATCGCGGCCCATCTGTTTACCATGTCTTTGTTGGTGTTGTTGATAGCTACCCTTATCAACCCAAAAAAAACCAACCGTTTTGTAAGAGACACCCTGGGACTAACCTGCATTGATTACAAGCAAGGTGTTTACAGCAAGAAACTGACTAATACTATTCCAGAATATATTGCTAGGTCAAAAGAAACTGGAATAATCAAATGCAAAGACGAAAGTGAAGTGATGGAAAGAGTATCTGCCGGAAAACTTGTGAAAATAAGTGATGGAAAGGGATACAATGTAGGTGAATTATCACATAGCTACCCTTATCTCACCAAAGCTGCAAAAGATCTGCTTACAGAAATCTGCGAAAGGTTCAGAGAAAAAATTTCCGATACCCGCCTTAGTGGAACCCGGTTTAAAATAACCTCTCTTACCCGCACAACAGAAAAGCTTAATAATCTCAGGGGAGTAAACTCAAACGCATCCATGAATAGTCCACATCTTTATGGAAATGCCTTTGACATAAGCTACATCAGGTTTTCAACCCGAAAACTATTCGTTACCAATTGCGATGAGAAATACCTTATGGAAGCACTGGCTGAAGTTATTTGGCAACTCAAAAAAGAAAAGAAATGCTGGGCTACTTTTGAGCGGCAACAGAATTGTTTTCATGTGGTTGCCCGATAAGCAAATCGGCTGAATAGTTTATTCATATCGGAAATGAGATCGTAAAATTTGAATGTCACCATTTATTAAACTGTTTACACAAAAAGACAGACAGTTTGCAAAACATAAAATTTTACTTGAACACATATCCGATTGTTAGTCGAACCCGGCTATAGGTTTCTGTCCTGTCTCGCTCCTGAACCCATTGGTGAAGCGGGATAAGATGATAATTCAGCTTCTGGAAATGGTAAGAAAAAGTAAAAAGAAATGAAGAATTGTCGTTGAGAATCCGTTCGACTCCGGCTCCAATTGTTGAGTGCAATCCCCCGAAACTTTCGTAAGAATAATCCCAATCATCGGGCCTCTTTTCACCGGGGATAGTATAACCGGCCCGCAGAATCAGCAATGGAGAAAGTGAACGGGTATTTGTACGAATTCTTATACCGGCTGAAAGAGGAATTTCCATCCTCTCATAAAACTCCATCCCAACCTCTCCCGATGCTGTCAGGTATGAATTGTAACGATAACCGAAAGATACGTTCAGGCCTGGAATAACAGCACTTCCAATTGCACTGCTTCCGGATCGGACAAGAAGTTCTCCGTTAACTCCAAACTCCAGACCCGGCTTATTAAACTGCATAGCTTTGTACTCAAATGGCTTTTCTCTTGTCAGGGAGTCAAGTTCTGACCTGTCGAAAACCCATAAATCACCAGAATGGTTTAAAATCTTAATTTTCCCGGAGACGCTGTCAGAAATCAAAGTGCCTCGGATAATGCTTCCGTTCGACAAATAAACAACATCTTCGAAGCGCTGCGCATTAACATTGTCAAAGGTAAAAAGCTGAATAACAAGGAATAAAAAAATTACCCGGGGAGGCAGTGAAGATTTGAGGATGTTCATAAAGAGTGGTTTATATATGGATGCAAAATTAAAGAAAAACGTTGCGCCAATACAATTTTGGTAATTCGATTTTGGTAATTCGACGCAACCCCTTGAAATGTTTTTTCATCTTAAAAACAGTAAATGTAAAAATATAAACTATTAACCATGAAAACCTTAAAAAATCTTTTATTAATAAGTGTTCTGGTACTTATTTTCGGCGGTTGCCAGGAGGAAATTACAGAGACCTACATGGTAAACGTGCCGGTTTATATGGACAGACAGGAATTTAAAAAATCCGTAAAAATTACTGAATCGGAGAGTATTGTTGAGCCCGGAAAAATATACTTTAAGGATAATCTTATTTTTATCAACGAAGCTTTAAAAGGAATTCATGTAATCGACAACCAAAATCCCTCTGAACCTGTTTTTCTGGCATTTATAAATATACCCGGAAATATGGACATGGCAATCAAGGACAGTATTCTTTTTGCCGATAGTTTTATTGACCTGGTTGCACTAAATATAAGTGATATCAATAACATCGAGGAAGTGGGCAGGGTTGACAGTATTTTCCCATATACCCTTCCTCCCCTGACAGGAGGGAACCAATTTCCAATCGGTGACATCGATGCTACTCAGGGTATTGTTGTTGGATGGGAAACTAAAGAGGTGCAGGTGAAAGTTGAAAGCCAGAACAACTTCCCTTTTTTGCAGCGCTGGGATTTTATGGCTGAAGACGCAATGTTTACCAAAACTGCCAATAGCATAGGTGGATCCAATTCAATGTCGGTGGGAGTTGGAGGCTCAATGGCACGCTTTACCATTTTCAATAATTTCCTGTATACGGTCGACCAATATAACCTCAAGACTTTCGACATCGATGAGCTTTCTCAACCACTGCTGGTTTCTGATCAGGGCATCGGATGGGGAGTAGAAACTGTATTTCTCTATCAAAACAAGTTGTTCTTTGGTACACAGACAGGAATGATTATTTATAGTTTAAACAATCCATCAAGTCCTTCCTATATCTCCACATATAGTCATTTCAAAAGTTGTGATCCTGTTGTGGTTGAAGGAAATTACGCCTACGTCACCCTCAGAGCAGGTAACCTTTGCGGGGAAGCAACCAGCCAGCTTGATGTAATTGATGTTACTGACATTTTAAATCCAAAGCACGAAGAATCCTACCCCATGCAGGAGCCATATGGACTGGGTATTGACAACAGTACTCTTTTTGTGTGTGATGGCGAAGCAGGCCTTAAAGTCTACAATGCCAACAATCCGAAAGATCTGGTTCCAATTACTGTTTTCCCGGATGTTAATGCTTTTGATGTGATTCCGTTTAACGGTGTTTTAATGATGATTGGTAAGGATGGGCTTTACCAGTACGATTATACCGGGCCGGAAAATATGAGTCTGCTGAGCTACATTGCGATTAACAGTCAGGGACAGTAAAAGTTTCACGCTAAGACGCAAAGAAAATTATAAATCCTCCTCCTTTACCAGTATCAAAAAAAACTTTGCGTCTTCGCGTGAAAAAATTAAAGTTTCGCGCTAAGACGCAAAGAAAATTATAAATCCTCCTCCTAAACCAATATTAAAAAAAAATGTGGGAGACTGAGTGGTTTTGAGGCTTGTCAGAAAGAAAGTTGCCGATTAAATTCTGCCGCTGAACCTCAGTCCAAAACTTCTCTGTGGACGAATATCCCCGGGCCTTCCCATATATTCGGCATTTGTCAGATTCTTAACCGCTAAAGAAAGTTTATATTGTTCGCTGATGCTAAAACCGAAACTCGTATCCAAGAGGAAGTAGCTGCTGCTGTTACGATTCCAGTAATCGAAGAAACCTGGGAGAATAGCCTCCCTGGTTTCTTCACCCAGAAACACATCGTCGATGTTGAGTATTTTTGACTTGGCAAAACAGTCGACACCAATCTCAAATCTTCGATAGCTTGTATTTAAACTCAATTTACCGGAGTGCTTGCGGCGGTATTTAAGGTAAACATCTGAATTCTTATGGTTTATATCGTCGTATTCAACCGGGTACAAATAAATATAACCACCTGAAAAGCTTGTCTTTACCTCACCTGAAGTGTAGTTCAGGAAATATTCCATCTCAACCCCATAAACCCTCGATTGCTCTACATTGGTAGCTTTAAAACCAAAATCGAAAATACCGGATTCAGGGTCAGGATAAATGCCGAAAACATATTCTATCAGCTCAGTGTTCCGGGAATAGAATACCGACAAATCGGCCTGTCCGCTTAAATTGCCCAAACGTACGCCCTGCTTAATACCCAGTTCGGAATTCCAGCCCGACTCTGCCTCTATAAAAGAATTGGGGAAAATCCTTACGCTTCCCAGGGTAGTTGAAGCATGCTTTTCCGCAATCGAAGGGTATCTGTATCCCTGACCGAAGGATGCTCTCAGAAAAGTGTGATTGCTTGTACGGTAATTAATGCCAGTTCTGAATATCGGCACTACCCTGTCGTTATTACCGTCGAGGGAATTGTACTCCAAACGAACACCGACGATAAACTTCATCCTGTCAATGGGTTTGACTTCCGCTTGCGCCATCCCGGCCAAATTAATACCCTCGTGATCCCCATAGAAATTTGAAGTGATGAGGCTGAAATTTTCCGAAACCCCCAGGTTTATGCTAAGAAGATTGGAGAATTTGTACCAGCTCTGATATTCGGCAAACCAGTTCATGGCCTCCGAGTTGTTTTGTTCTTTTTCGGGGTATAGGTTCTGGTGCGACTGAATCCTCATACGGAGATCGTGCTTGTAACGATCTGTCTTTCTAATGGTTATAAAAGGATCCACTGCGAGAAAATTCCCATGGAGTTGCAAAACAGTTGATCCGGCCTGTTTAAGGGCTCCGGTGCTGGCGTTCTCCCACAATAAAAAATCTCTTTTCACTGTAAGTCCTGTATTGAGATTAACGCCATAGCTTAATCCCTCTACATTTTTATTATGGTGTTTCAAACTGAAACTTAATCTGCCAAGTTTTTCATCGTTTTGGCTTCTGTAGCCTTGGTCGGCAAGGGTACTGGCTGCAATTCCAATATCTGTATTGCCATACTTCTGCAGATGGGAAAATGAAACTGAAGCATTCATTCTTGGGTTATCCCACCAGATCCAGTTTTTTTGCTTTGGTTTATCGTAGAGGCCTGATTCGACGAAGAAATTCGTGACAGGCTGTTTGCTTGCCTCGGCGGTTCGGAAATTTATTACCCCGTTTAATGCCGAGGATCCATATAAAACGGAGGCCGCACCTTTAATTATTTCAACCTGTGAAAGGTTTTCCAGCGGCAGAAACTGCCATTTGATGTTCCCTGCGTCGGCCGACACAACCGGCAAACCGTCAATCAGCGCCAAAACGCGGCTTCCGGCCCCATAACTGAACCCGCTACCACCACGAATGGATGCCTGTCCGTCGAGAACCTCAATTCCCGGGCTTTTATTGATTAATTCCTCAGCGTCAGTAATATGATTTTTGGAAAGAATATCAGGTCTGATAATACTTAACGAAACCGTTGATTCCGATAATTTCTGTTCAGTTCGGTTTGCACTTACAATGATCTGATCTATTTCATTGATTACCTGATCCAACCCCACATTTAGCACTACCGTATCCCCAGAATTCAGCTGGAGGGTTTTGGTATCGGTTTTGTAACCAAGGTATTGAAAAACAATGCTGAGGCTACCGGGTGCTGCGGAAAAAAAATAGAGACCATTTGCATCGGTGATGGTGCCATTCTTTTTACCATAAATAATATTTGCACCGATGAGCGGCTCCCCCGAAACACTGTCGAATACCTTACCTTTAACAATTGCGGTGGTATCGGAAGCGTTTACTACAAAAGAAAGCAACAAAAATAAACCGGCAAAAGTGCTTCGCATCACTTCGATTTAAAAGTCATCCGTATTTTCATCACCCCGGCGGCAGGGTTGTTCAAATCAGGAAAACCAGTTGTAATCTTTAGAGAATTCTCGGTGAGTTCTTTTATTTCATTGGTTATTGGGAATGGTAGCGAGTCGGACGAAATAACGATTTCCGTGTCGCTGTAAACTAATTTCCAGGTTCCTGTATACACGCCAAACACGCCGGTTCCATCTTTGTTAAAGACAACCTCGCCATTGAATTTCTCAAGAGCCTGTCCAGGACCGCTCGCATCAACTCCATCGGCAAGTAAACTGTCGGAAACCCATACCGGTGCGGTAAGTAAAACAAACCGGTTGGAAGGTCCTTCGTCCTCGCAAGCATATAGAACCAATCCACTTATTATAATTATTGTTAAAAGAATGTTTTTCATAGAACCAAAGTTTGTGAATATCATGCCCAATTAACAAAAAAACATTGAATATTCCTAAGATATATAGCCTGCAACAAATGTTAAGGTTGGTCAATAAGTTCGCCGCTCCACAAAAAACTTCCGTTTGGAAAAGTCGTGTTTAGTTCCCTTTTGAACCAAATTTCCAATCCGCTTATCATGAAACCCAAATTTATCAATATCAGTTTTTTTTATTTCCTCAAATGTTTATCAGCGAAGTTAAGGTAACAGTCCCAATCGAAATCAGTAACATCATGTTTTCCCGGACGGATGTGATAGCCAATCGTGCTCATCACAGGCTTTCCCGGTAGCGGACGGAGTTCAGCCTGAAAGCCATCCGTACCGAGAAGTTTATAAACAGCTGAGGCATTCAGAGCACCCAGGAACTCTCCCTGTGGATCGGCCCACAAGTCTTCTTCAGCACTGGCAACATATAGTGGCCTAGGGGCAATTAACGACAAAAGCATATGCTGATCGAAAGGAAGTGACTCTTCATTTTCCCCGTATTTGAGGAAATTGTCACAAAACCAATGCGGGAATACTCTATTAATACTGCCGATTGTTTCTCCATAAGCCCTCTTCGACAATGCTGCTCCACCGCAACCCGAATTGTTTGAAATCACCATTGCAAAGCGCTGATCCTGAGCCCCAGCCCAAAGCGCTGCTTTTCCCAGTCGCGAATGTCCCATAAGGGCAACACGGCGGGAATCGATGTCGCTATCCGTTTCCAGGTAATCCATTGCCCTGCTGTATCCCCAAGCCCATGCCCCTATCGAGCCCCACTCGTTTGCATTTGGAGTGGTCTGACCGGGCTTGTAAAACAGGGGATGAATGCCATTTTGAAAACCATCGTCAAAATCAGGATCAATATCCTCATAATAAATAGTCGCAACACCATAACCTCTATGTATAATCATCTCCAACGGCCAGCGACTGCTTGCCGATCCCCGAGAATCAGCAACTGTAATGTTGCCTTTCCTGAGGGATTCCTGTTTTATTTCCAACCAACTCCTGGTGATACTTATGTTGCTATCGGGATGAATCGTGTGAATCCCTTTAAAATTCATGGCAAGAAAAACCGGCACCTTACTTTTTTCCTTGTTGGGCAAATAAAGGAGTATCACCATCACAGGCCCGGACTTGTCGGCAGTGAAATAGGCGGTTACCTCCTTTCGGGTGGCAATCCCCCCAAGCGCATTTTTATCGAGGGAGGTAATTTCGAAAGAGATCGGCAATTTTGTGACCGGGGTCTTTCCGAACATCTCGTTTTCAAATATTTCCAGGATTTCAGGACGGCGAAGACCCCACCATGCCGATGGATCTCGAACAACTCCTCCACCTCTAAGAACCAAGGGGTCTGGGAGCTGAAAAGCAGGGACTGCATTTTCGTCATAATTGGCAACCGGATTTTGCGCAAAAAGAACCGGAGCAGACAGAATGAGAAACAAAAAACTGACGAAAAATACACAAGCTGCTCTTTTTAAGGTCTTTAGTATCATGGTTTGCTTTTTTTTGTTTTAACGGGAGAATTTTCCGAATTTGCGCAAAAGTTAGTAAAGATTTTGATTGCCTATAACTCAACTGCCAACAATGAAAAAAAAATATTTAGTTCTTCTTGTCGTTATTGGTCTTCTGACCACGGATGCAATAATCATGGCCCAGAACACCCTGACTATTGATGCCACCCAGGCCAAATACCGCATCAACAGAAACATCTACGGACATTTCTCGGAACATCTCGGCCACTGTATTTACGAAGGATTATGGGTAGGTGAAAATTCCCCCATCCCCAATAAAAACGGACTTAGGACTGATGTTGTTGACGCATTGAAAAACCTTCAGATACCAGCCCTGCGCTGGCCCGGCGGATGTTTTGCCGACGAATACCACTGGCGCGACGGAATAGGCCCCGCAAACCAGCGTCCCACCATGATAAACACCAACTGGGGCGGGGTTACCGAGGATAATAGCTTTGGTACTCATGAGTTTATGGAACTTTGCCGGCAACTCGACTGCGAGCCATACATCAGCGGCAACCTTGGAAGCGGAACCGTCCAGGAAATGTCGCAGTGGGTTGAATATGTCAATTCCGACAATGTGAGCCCAATGACCGATCTCCGTAAGGCAAACGGCCAGGAAAAATCCTGGGGCGTGAAATTCTGGGGAATAGGCAACGAATCATGGGGCTGTGGCGGAAATATGCGTCCGGAGTATTATTCCGACCTGGCAAACCAATACGGCAATTTCCTTCGCAATTACGGAAGCAACTCCCTCGATAAAATAGCCGTGGGTCCAAACGGTGATGATTACAACTGGACGGATGTTGTGATGCGCGAAATGGGGCCCAGCATATGGGGGCTTTCACTTCATTACTATACCTGGGCAAACGGAGGAGAAACCGCCACCAACGTAACAGAAGAAAACTGGTTCGGGATGCTTCAAAAGACCCTTAAGATGGAAGAGCTGGTAAGCAAGCATTCTGAAGTTATGGACAAGTATGATCCGGGAAGAAGTGTTTCCCTGGTGGTTGACGAATGGGGAGCATGGTACACCGTGGAGCCTGGCACCAACCCGGGATTTCTTTATCAGCAAAATACAATCCGTGACGCTTTGATTACAGGGATAAACCTGAATATTTTCCACAACCATTGTTCTCGTGTGCGAATGGCGGCTGTGGCCCAGGTGGTTAATGTGCTTCAGGCAGTTGTGCTTACTGATGCGGAAAAAATGCTCCTCACCCCTACCTACCACGTTTTCGACATGTACAAGGTTCACCAGGATGCGTTGATGGTCCCCTCTGACTTGAAATGCAATAATTACGAGTACAACAATTCAAGCATACCGGCATTAAGTGTTTCAAGTTCAATCGACAAGGATGGAAAAATGCATGTCTCCATTTGCAATCTCAATCCAAATAAAGAAGAAAAACTCAGTTGCCTCCTAAACGGATTTGATGCAAAAACAATCTCCGGGACTATAATTACATCAACGGAACTTAATTCGCACAATACTTTCGAAAAACCCTCAGAAGTTGGAATTGAACCATTCAGCAATTTCAAGCTAAAAGGGGGAAGTATTGATGTAACTGTTCCTGCGCATTCCGTTATTACCTTGGAAATACTGGGCGATTTCAAGGCTAAAGCGGCGAATAAAATCGACACAAAAAGCCTAAAGCAAGGTATTCGTTACAGCCGCTATGAAGGACTTTGGAATAGAATTCCCGATTTCTCCAGCATGATTCCTGCAGGATCGGGTATTGAGAAAAACTTTGTCTTCCCAAAGGGGATGCCCTTGTCGAACTTTGGTTTGGAATATTCAGGATATTTTGAAGCCAAAGCCGATGGTTTGTACGACTTTTATCTTACTTCCGATGATGGGGCAAAGCTTATTATTGATGGGGAGGATGCGATAATCCACGATGGGCTCCATGGCATGACGGAAAGGCAAGGAACGGTTTTCTTAAGCAAAGGTTTGCATACTATAAGCCTGCCGTTTTTCCAGGCTGGCGGAGGAAGCGGGCTGAAACTGCACTATAAGCAACCATCGGGCAACAAAAGTGATATTCCCGATGAGCTGCTATGGCACAAATAGAAGTTTTCTGTGCAATGGCCTGGTATTATCTTTTTACTAAAATATAATTTTTAAACTCCCCAAGCCGCATCCCGAAAAGCAGGTGTTTCTCTATCCAGCTCACAACACGGTATTTTAGCTTCTCGTGCTTATTCCTTATGGGATTGGTGGTATCTCGCTGACCTTCATAGCGCAGCTGTTGCCTCCAGTTAAACTGGTCGATCCATTCCCTCATTACAGCAGGATGAGTCCCTTCAAACCGGGTTAGGCAGGATAAGTTGCCGTAATCGAAAACCTTATCGTACAAATGCTCATTTACCTGTTTTTCAACCGAGGCCTTTCCCCGGTGGTTCATGCTGAAAACTTTAATTTTGTTCTGCATCAGCGCCGGTGGTCTAACCCAGCCATAATGATACACCGAAGCTCCCGAATCGGCAACTTTCAGCTTGTAGGTCCCTTCCTGCTGCCGGTAATTCAGATGGTCAAACCGGGGTATTTTGCGAAAACTCTGAGCCGACTCCCATGAATGGATCTCCGGGTTATTCCTTATGATTCTGATTTCCTTGCGGTACCAGCAATGTCCATCCTGATGATGCTCGTAATCGCCCCAGAAATGCACATAATCGAAAACAAGCCCTTCAATTTCCTTGTCGTCAAGCAAATCCTGGCATCGTTTTTGTAAACCTGACAGGTATCTTTCATGAATCACCTCATCGCTCTGCAAATAAAAAAGCCAATCACCTGTGCAGTAGCTTTTTGCGATATCGGTTTGGTGAGCATGTTCCATTCCCCTTGGGTATTTTTCGATATCCCACACGGTATCCACAATCCTTATTTTGTCGCTGCCAATACTTAGAATCTGTTTACGGGTCTCATCGTCCTCATCGCTGTTACCCAGTGCCACAACAAACTCGTCCACAATAGGTAAAATAGACATCACCGCCTGCTTCATCGGGTAGTAAAGCTTTACCGCGTTCTTGCCCATCGAAAATCCGCTAATCTTCATCCTTTTAGCTAATTAGTACATTTGTAATTTATGAAGCTTCTTATAAGTCCCTCCTTTTAACTCGAGCAGCTCATCATGCTTTCCGACCTCAACAATTCTGCCTTCGTCGAGCACAATAATCAGATCCGAATGCTTCACCGTTGAAAGGCGGTGGGCAATCACAATCGACGTGCGGTTTTTCATGAGGTTCAGAATCGCCTCCTGCACTAATCTTTCAGACTCGGTATCAAGGGAAGAGGTTGCTTCATCGAGAATTAATATCGGGGGATTTTTCAAAACAGCCCTGGCAATACTGATTCGCTGGCGCTGACCGCCCGACATTTTGCTGCCGGCTTCTCCTACATTGGTGTAATATCCGTTTGCCGTTTCCATTATAAAATCATGTGCATTGGCCACTTTGGCTGCGGCAATTACATCTTCCTCCCTGGCATCATTCATTCCAAAGGCGATGTTGTTAAAAAAGGTGTCGTTAAACAATATCGATTGCTGACTGACAATGCCCATCAGCTTGCGTAAATCGTGCAGTTTGAAATCCTTAACGTTAATGCCATCGATGAGTACCTCCCCCGAAGTAATATCTATAAAACGCGGGATAAGGTCAACAATCGTTGATTTCCCCGATCCGCTTCTGCCAACCAATGCAATGGCTTTTCCTTTCTCAATGGTGAAACTGATGTCTTGAAGCACGGGGTCTTTTTCATATTGGAAATTCACATGCCGATACTCAATGCTATGTTTAAATTCGGAAACCAAAACCGGCTCATCCTTTTCTTTGATTGATACTTCCGCATCCAGAATCTGATCGATCCTGTCACTTGATGCCAATCCCTTTAAAATATTGTAATATGCAGTTGTTACCGATTTTGCGGGATTGATGATCTGTGAAAAAACCACGAGATAAGTAATAAGCACGGAGGAAGTTAAGGTGCTGTTTTCGCCCAATACCATTGCGCCGCCGTACCACAAAACAATTACCATCACCATTATGCCCAAAAACTCGCTTACGGGGCTGGCGAGTTGTTGCCGGCGGAAAATCTTTTCCTGCAAGTTGGTAAATAGGTTGTTGGTGCTCTCGAACCGGCTCTGCATTTTCTCTTCCGCATTGAAAGCTTTGACAATTCTTAATCCGCCGAGGGTTTCCTCAAAAACAGACATGATAAGACCAAGTTTCTTTTGGCCCTGGAGGGAAGTGGAGCGAAGAGTTTTACCGATTCGTCCAATAATAATCCCACTTACGGGCAAGAGTACCATTACGAACAAACTAAGTTTCGGGCTCATGTAAAAGAGCGCTGCCAGATAGGTGATAATCAGAATTGGGTCGCGAAAAACCATCTCCAGTGAACGCACCACAGAAACTTCAATTTCCTGCACATCCTGTGCCATGCGCGACATGATATCACCCTTCCTCTCCTCAGAGAAATAGCCAAGGGGAAGCACAAGCACTTTCTTGAATATCTTGTTTCTAAGATCCTTCACAATCCCGGTGCGAATGGGAATCATAAAGTATTTGGAATAATAAAGAAACACGTTCTTAAGCAAAGATGTGCCCAGTACCATTATTCCAACAAAAACCAAGGCATGCACTTTGCCTCTCCCGATAATAATCTGACTCAGGATATAGTTGAAATAATGAATTGCGGCTGAAGCATTAAGTTCAAATTCGCCCGGCTGGGTTACAAGATCTGTTTCGCCAAAAAGCACTTTTAAAAACGGCGCCACTAAGGCCAGACTGAAAAGGGAAAAGAAAGCAGAGAGAAATACAAACAATATGCTCAGAAACGCCAATCCTTTGTAAGGTATCAGATATCGGATAATTCTTGAGAGACTTCTCATTATAGCGCTTCTAATTCAGGTAGGATTCAACAGAATAATGCACAAACTAAACGAAAAACATTTGATTTTCTTATAAACCGGTGTAATTTTTTGGTGAAATGTTCTTTAATTCCACTTTAAGCGAGGGTTTAATATCCAACTGATCAATAAATTCATGAATTGCTTGTTTATCGATTGGTTTATTGGTACGTGTCAATTCCAGCAAGGCTTCATAGGGTTTTGGAAAAGCCTCTCTCCGCAAAACGGTTTGTATAGCTTCCGCAACCACCGCCCAGTTGTTTTCGAGGTCGGAGGAAATCCGGGCTTCGTTAATGAGCAGTTTACCAATTCCTTTCTCAAGGGATTTAAAAGCAAGAAGCGAATGAGACAAAGGCACACCTATGTTTCGCAGGACAGTTGAATCGGTTAAATCCCGCTGTAACCGCGAAATGGGCAATTTTGCAGAAAGGTGATGAAAGATGGCATTCGCAATCCCCAGGTTCCCCTCAGCATTTTCAAAATCGATAGGGTTAACTTTGTGAGGCATTGCGGAAGACCCTATCTCCCCTTGCTTGATCTTCTGTTTGAAGTAATCCATGGAAATATAGGTCCACATGTCCCGGCTGAAATCCAAAAGTATTGTGTTAATACGTGAAAGGGCGTCGCAAAGGGCGGCCATGTTGTCATAGTGTTCTATCTGGGTCGTTGTTTGCGAGCGGTCGAGCTTTAATACCTCGTTTACAAAATCATTGCTGAACTCAATCCAGTTGTAAGCAGGATAGGCAACATGATGGGCATTCAGGTTGCCGGTAGCTCCCCCGAATTTCGCGGAAAATGGTATCCTGCGCGCTTGCTCCAGCTGTTTATGGATGCGCTCGCTGAAAACCTTTAATTCTTTTCCCAGTCTCGTGGGAGATGCTGGCTGGCCATGCGTTCTGGCAAGCATCGGGATATCTTTCCATGCGGAAGACATCTCATCAATTTTTGCTATAACTGATTCCAATCGCAAAAAATAAACCTCAGCAAGCGCATCCTTTATAGACGCAGGAACCGCCGTATTATTAATATCTTGCGATGTGAGGCCGAAATGAATAAACTCCTTGTAATCCTGCATGCCCAACAAATCGAATTTCTCCTTCAGAAAATACTCAACTGCTTTTACATCGTGATTTGTAGTGTTTTCAATTTCCTTGATCCGAAGCGCATCCCCATGTGAGAATGCATTGAGCATTTCTCGCAGGGCATTCACATTCGCATCAGTAAGCTCCGGCAAACCCGTTACCCCGGATTTCATTAAACTGATAAAGTATTCAATTTCTACCCAAAGCCGGTAGCGGATCAATCCGAATTCGGAAAAATATTTCGCGAGCTCCTCTGTTTTCGACCTGTAACGACCGTCAACCGGAGAAATAGCTGTCAGATTATCTAATTTCATTCTGTTCTGATTAGAAAAACAAAGTTAAGCGTTTTTTTTATGCGAACTCAGACTGTTAATAACTGTGGGATATTTTTACCTTTCTCCGGCACACATGTAGTCAATCGGTTTCAAATTTTTTCTAACTTATCCGAAAAATGCGGCAATGTCCCTATGCTATGATAAGATTTGCCGAAATTTGCTTTTTCTCAATCAGATTAACTATTTTCGTGCTCTTATTTTAGAAAATCATATGAGCAAGATCAGGGTATCTGCTGTAAGATACACGAATTCCATACCTTTCATTTACGGGCTGCAAAACTATTCCCTGGAAGATGAAATGAGCTTAAGTTTGGACACTCCGGCCGACTGTTACCACAATCTCCTTAGCGGGAATGCCGATATCGGACTTGTTCCGGTGGTACTAAAAAGCCAAATCCCTTCTCTTCGGCAAGTGAGCGATTTTGGGATTGGGGCAAATGGAAACGTGCTATCGGTTATAATGGTCGCGCAGGTTCCTATAACTCAGGTAAAAACTATATTTCTCGACTACCAGTCAAAATCGTCGGTAATGCTTATCCGCTTGCTATGTCGCGACTTTTGGAATATCGCCCCTGAATTTCGGGAAGCGCTGCCAGGCTTTGAACAGAAAGCTTACAATGCAACAGAAGCCAGACTGATCATTGGCGATCGGGCTTTCCATTTTCACAAACAAAAAGACATTTTTGTAACCGACCTGGCAGGCGAATGGACAAAATATACCGGACTCCCCTTTGTTTTTGCGTTCTGGGCATCGCTGAAGGTTTTGCCTGAAGGTTTTGAGGAGAAATTCAACGGAGCCCTGAATTTCGGAATGACGCACAAAGTTAGGCTAGCCAAAGAACTAGCTGGTAATCCGGAGTTTGCGTCTATTAACCTCCCTGTATACCTCAATGAGAATATTATTCACGAAATCAGTCCTCCCATGAGGGAAGGAATGAATTTATTCTTACATTTAATTCGTGATTTCCAATAACAAATCTAATATCATGAGAACTCCTACAATGTTGAGGAAATATCTTCTTTTAATACTTTCTGTATTCCTTTTCGTGTCTGCAGGGGAAATAACCCAGGAAGGCCCTCGGAAATTTATCGTTTACAAGTATAGCATCAACGATCAGATTGCTAAGCCAATGTGGCGAATCACTCAAAAGAGTTTTGAGGAAGCTGAGCGACTGAAAGCCGACATCATACTCATCCAGATGAACACCTATGGCGGGCTCGTGGATATTGCCGACAGCATACGCACAAAGATTCTGAACAGCAGCATTCCGGTATATATTTTTATCGACGATAATGCCGCCTCTGCCGGAGCATTGATTTCAATCGCTTGCGACAGCATTTATATGCGTGCAGGTGGAAAAATCGGCGCGGCTACGGTTGTAGACCAAACCGGCGCGCAGGTTCCTGATAAATACCAGTCGTACATGCGTGCTACCATGCGCGCCACAGCCGAAGCGCATGGCAAAGACACTATCATTTCAGGCAACGACACCATTATAAAATGGAAGCGTGATCCCCATATCGCTGAGGCAATGGTTGATCCTTCTATTTATGTTGCGGAAGTTAGCGACAGCGGCAAAGTACTCACATTCACCGCTGAAGAGGCAATTAAATACGGCTTCTGCGAAGGTCTCGCCACGAGTGCCGCGGATATTATGAAAAAAGCAGGTATCGAAAATTACGAGATCGTTGAGTTTAATCCTACCACCCTTGACATAATCATTAATTTCCTTCTGAATCCCGTAATTCACAGCCTTCTTATAATGCTGATAATAGGGGGTATTTATTTTGAGCTTCAAACCCCCGGCATTGGGTTTCCTTTAGCGGCTGCGGCACTTGGAGCAGTACTTTACTTTGCTCCTCTTTATCTGGAGGGACTTGCAGAGAATTGGGAGATCCTGATTTTTATTCTTGGAATTATTCTGCTTGCCGTTGAGATATTTGCTCTGCCTGGATTCGGCGTTGCCGGAATTGCAGGAATAATCCTTATGGTCTCAGGTCTTACAATGGCAATGGTCGATAATCTCGTTTTTGAAGGTGGAGACATCCCCCTTGCTGTCAATACGGTGATGAAAGCACTTATGATTGTTTTGCTTTCCCTGCTCTTTGCTGTGGTTGCCTCCCTATACCTTGGAAAAAAGCTGCTTACATCAACCGCTTTTCCGGGTATTGCACTTAAGGAAACCCAGAAAAAAGAGGATGGCTTCACGAGCGCCGATCTTTCGGAGCAAAAACTTGTTGGGCATACCGGTACTGCATATACGGTGTTGCGTCCCTCAGGAAAAGTAGAGGTAAACGGGGATGTTTATGATGCGAAATCGGAATATGGCTTTATTGAGAAAGGATCAATAGTTAAAGTTGTACGATACGAATCGGGACAGCTTTATGTGGAGAAAGCCGAATAGTTTTTTTATCGGGGGATTTTAATCGTGTGGCGAAACAAATTGCCTTAATGTGAAGAATCGTAGCGTTTTCGCTTGCATGTCGGCAACGTTCCAACGATAATCATGTGATGTTTGCAAATCAAACCAATTGGGATTAGAGTTTATGAATGCGAATACAATTATTACGAGAGACTACGTTTCGGAGGACTATCCTCAGCTGATAAAACTTTGGAAAGAGACCGGAATTGGAAACCCGGAGCGCGGTGACAATGAAAAAGTTATCAGAAACTGTCTCAAAATCGGAGGCAAACTTCTGGTTATGGTAGACACCGAGACAGGGATTCTCATGGGCTCTTCCTGGATGACCTTTGACGGGAGGCGGATGTTGCTTCATCATTTTGCCATTAAGCCGGAATACCAGGGGAAGAGGCTGGGCACACGACTCGGCAGGGAGTGTATTGAATTCCTCAAGAAAGCCGGTTACCAGGTCAAACTCGAAGTGCATAAAGAAAACCTTATTGCCAAGCGCCTATATAAAAAGCTAGGCTTTTTTGCTTTTACCAACTACGACATATTTATGATCAGGGATATCCAGGGAAATGCATGGCCCGAAAATACCTGATCCAATATTAGAATTCGAACTGCAAAAACTACCAAACAAATGAAACAGCATGTAAAATCATTTCTGTTCATCCTGATATTCAGCATTGCCATGAATACTCAAGCTCAAACCGGAGCGATCAGGGTCAACCAGGTCGGATATTATCCCAACGCAAATAAAATTGCTCTTGTTGTATTCACCAAGGCCAGCACATTTGAAATTATCAATGTCGAGGATAACGTTGTCGAACTAAGTGGTGAGCTATCTTCTGAAATTTACTGGAGAGATGCCGGAGACAGTATCAAACGCTGCGATTTTTCGGCCCTTGTAAAACCAGGAACCTATAAGGTACGAATCCCTGGATTTGGCGAGTCTTTCCCTTTTGAAATATCCAATACCCTTCTGCGAAAGGCTGCCTATGCCTCCTTAAAGTCTTATTATTACCAGCGGAGCTCCTATGAGCTCACGGCACCCTATGCCGGACTCTGGTCCAGAGCAGCCGGTCACCCCGACACTGCTTGCATATTGCATTCCTCAACAGGCAAAACCGGAAAGATTTCATCTCCCGGCGGATGGTACGACGCGGGCGATTATGGGAAATACGTAATAAATGCAGGGATATCCGTTGCCACCATGCTCTCCTTTTACGAAAATTTCAACACTTTCTTTGCCGACAGTTCCATCCTGATTCCGGAATCAGGAAATGGGAAAAACGATTTGTTGGACGAGGTGAAGTTTGAGCTTGATTGGCTCAAAACGATGCAAGACAGCGACGGAGGCGTTTTCTTCAAGCTTACAACACTCAGTTTCTCCGGCATGGTCATGCCCGAAAAAGACAAGGCTGCCCGGTATGTTATAGGCAAGACTACTGCCTCAGCCCTTGATTTTGCTGCTATGATGGCTATGGCCGGGCGTATTTATGCCGATTATGATGCCGATTACGCAGCAGACTGCATTACCCGTGCAGAAAGCGCATGGGAATGGGCAAAGCTTAATCCGGCTATCTATTTTAAGAACCCTGCCGATGTTTCCACAGGTGAGTATGGCGACGGCAATGTTTCAGACGAATTCATCTGGGCTGCAGCAGAATTGCTCATAACCACCGGGAAGGAAGAATACAAAACCTATCTTAGAGGGAAAAGCAGCTCGTTAAAATACCTTAATGCTCCCGGCTGGCCGTCGGTTCAGCCTTTGGCATCCCTCTCTCTGGCAACTCGCCCCAATAGCCTTGATGAATCCCTACTTACCACCATCAAAAATTCAATAACAGCAACCGCCGACACATGGCTGAGTCAGATATCTGCCAATCCTGCCAGAATTCCCAACTTTGGATACAACTGGGGATCGAACAGCGCAATTGCCAACCAGGGTGTAGGGCTGTTGTATGCCTATATTCTGACAAACGATTCCAAATATATAAAAGGTGCTGCCGAATGTGCCGATTATTTGCTGGGGAAAAACGCGACCGGTTTTTCCTTTGTTTCAGCCTACGGAAGCAAAACCCCAATGTTTTTCCACCACCGCCCTTCACACGATGATGGAATCCCTCAGCCCATTCCCGGCTTCGTTTCGGGAGGTCCGAATTCAGGAAAACAAGATGGTGAAAAATATCCTTTTAGCGATCCCGCAAAATGCTTTGTTGATGTAATGGGAAGCTATGCATCAAATGAGGTTTGCATTAACTGGAACTCTCCAATGACCGCCTTATTTGCAGGCATCGACGCGGTAATGGGTGACGGGTCGGTTGTTGAATTCGAAATCCAGACCAGTATGAACAACCCTCCCACTGTAACCATCAGCACACCTGGTTACGGTTCAAAAACTGGTTCAGATCAAACTCTTGCTGCTAAAATAACGACTTCAGACCCCGATGGAATCGCCAAAGTTGAACTCTATATCAATTCCCGATTTTATGGATCACTTGCAAGCAGCCCCTTTGAGTGGAACTTGAATTCACTGCCTTTTGGCGCTTATAATTTAACCGCTTTGGCTATCGACAATAAAGGACTTGCCTACGATAAAACCAATCTTTTCTCCTATTACGCTGTAAATCAGGTCCCGGGAGTCGTTGAAGCTGAAGATTACTCCAATATGTCCGGTGTTTCCACCCAAACAACGAGTGATACAGGCGGAGGTTTAAACGTAAACGGAATTGCCACAACCGATTGGATTGATCTTAGTCTAAATGTATTGGAGGCCGGAGATTACCGCATCGAATTCCGCGTTGCAAGCGCATCGGCCACAGGAAAGCTTGAGTTGCGCAAAGCCACCGGCTTTGTCCTTTCCGCTCAAAACATACCGAATACCGGTGGCGCTCAAACTTGGATTACCCTTTCCGACACAATAAATCTTGCTGCAGTTAAGCAAACACTTCGTATTTATGCCATAACCGGAGGATGGAATATTAACTGGATCAACTTTGTTCGTCTAAGCCCAACCTCATTGCAGGATCATTCTGCTTCAGAAAAAGCTTACGCCCTTTCCGTTGCTCCCAATCCAGTTACAAACAACTTCTCTTTGCTCTATCAGCTCGCAAAACCGGAGCCTGTTGAGTTTTTGCTATACGATTGTAAAGGAACCCTTCTCGAACGACAAAAATCCGAAGATACTTCTTCGCACAACGGTCAATACAATTGGGTTATCAGCAATCGTCTTGCTCCGGGCACTTATTATGTAAGCATGCAGCAAAATGGGATTAAGGTGGCAACAAGCAAGCTGATTAAAGCACTTTAATGATAATAAACTGACGTGGCAATTATGTACACAAAAAAATGATCCACTATGTTGAAACCCTTGTTCTCATTCCTGTTTTTATTCTGCCTCTCCCAAGTATACTCCCAAAAACTCATAAGTGAGGAAATCTGGAATAAATGGGATCCAGACATTCTTGCCAGAGCCAACACTGCCCTGAATGTTGACTATATGTCGGGGGAGGAAAAACTTGTGGTTTTGCTTACCAATCTTGCGCGAACCGATGGGCTGCTGTTTTCCGAAACTTTTCTAAACGCTTATCTCGAAGGAATCGAAACCAACAAGTACAGCAAATCCCTATACAAAGACCTGAAATCCGTTAGAAACCTTCCATTGCTGTACCCTGAAAAAGATCTTTTCGAAGCAGCGTTGGGACATGCTGAAAAATCAGGCAAATCAGGACATGTAGGACATGAGGGTTTTGACGCAAGGTTTAAACCCTTAATGAAAAAATACAATAATGTAGCCGAAAATTGCGCCTACGGTTATGAAAAAGCAATTGATATAACCATCCAACTCCTTATCGATGAAGACGTTCCTTCTCTGGGTCACCGGCTGAACATGTTGAATCCCGAATATAATTCAATCGGTGTATCAATCCAGCCACACAAGGAATATCAGTTTAACTGCGTGATGGATTTTGGGAGAATAGCCACGGAAAGATGATTTGTTCAGGGCTTGAAACAGCATAATTCTTCGGTACATGAGTACTGATTCCTTAAATATATCAAGCTTTTTTATAGCTTTACATCTACATAAAAATCATTTCTATGAGACTTGAACGTTCACATACAAAGGTAATTGCCACCCTCGGCCCTGCCTCACAGGATAAAGAGGTACTGCGCCAGATGTACGAAGAGGGCATTGATGTATGCCGCCTGAACTTTTCGCACGGTTCGCATGAAGACCACCTGAAGAACATACTTACAATTCGCGAGCTAAATGCTGAGATGGACGTTAACGTGGCTATTTTGGCCGATCTCCAGGGACCCAAACTCAGAATCGGGGTTGTTCAAAACAACGGGGTGGAACTTGTAAACGGAAGTGAGTTTAAACTGGTTTCGGAGAAATGCGAAGGAACTGCCGAAAAAGCTTACATGAGCTATGAGAAATTGCCAAAAGATGTTAAGATAGGTGAGATCATTCTTATCGACGATGGTAAAATAAAACTCGAGGTAACCGACACCAATCTGATAGATACAGTTACAACAAAAGTCATTTATGGAGGAATCCTGTCCTCAAAAAAAGGGGTAAACCTGCCCAACACCAAAGTCTCGCTTCCAAGTCTTACCGAGAAGGACATCGAAGACGCTCTGTTTGCGCTTGAGCACAATGTCGATTGGATTGCCTTGTCGTTTGTGCGTTCGGTGAACGACATCATCGATCTGAAAAAACTTATTAAACAAAGCCGTAAAGCCACCCGTATCGTTGCGAAAATCGAAAAGCCCGAAGCAATTGATGAGATTGACCAGATTATCGATATGACGGATGCCATCATGGTTGCCAGGGGCGATTTGGGCGTTGAGGTGGCGTTCGACAGGGTTCCCATGCTTCAAAAGCAAATCGTTGAAAAATGCATCATGCAGTCGAAACCTGTAATCATTGCCACCCAGATGATGGAGAGCATGATCACCAATTTCCGCCCTACCCGTGCTGAAGCCACCGATGTGGCCAATGCTGTTTTAGATGGAGCGGATACATTGATGCTCAGCGGGGAAACCTCTACCGGAAAGTTCCCGGTGGGAGTTATTCAATCGATGCAGAAGATTATCGACTGGACAGAAGACAACGGGTTCAAATATTTCAGGAATCATCCCCCAAAAGATTTCTCCCTTACTTTCATGCCCGATTCGATCTGCTATAATGCCTGCATCATGGCAGAGCAAACTCAGGCCAAAGCCATACTAACCTTTACGCATTCGGGCTATACGGCCTTCAGGATATCTTCATACCGGCCAAAAGCCAACATATTTGCCTTTACGGTAAACAAAAGTCTCCTCCCTGTACTTAGCCTTGTATGGGGTGTGAGGGCCTTCAAGTCGGAAGAGCACCAAACCATGGAGTCATATATCAACTCTTCTATTCAGTTCCTGCTTGCCAAAAAACTTATCAAGCACGGGGATGTGATCGTAAGCGTGGGAAGTATGCCCCTTCTGGAAAAAGGGAAGACCAATATGCTGAAGCTGAATTATATTTAAGGGAAAGGCCAGGGAGAGTTGGATACTACAAAAACAGAGGATTTCAAGCAATTACTCAAAGAAGTTGAAGAAATATGGCTTTTTAAGCTCTACAGCCATGTAAGGGATACTTTTGCGTCCGAGCCATTGCCCTCGCACAACGAGGAGCATCATTTGCGGGTATGGAATTACGCCCGTGAATTGATGTCTGAACTTTCTTCCCGTGGGGTAACTATGGATCGGCAATCTCTCGAAAATCTAATAATCGCAGTTTTTTTCCACGATACAGGCATGAGCCTCAACAGAGCTTCCGACCATGGCAGGGAAAGCCGTAAGCTTTGCGAAGAATGGATGGTTGCGAATCAAATCCCCCGGAATGAAAACACGGAAAAAGTATTGAATGTAATTGAGCATCATGACGACAAATCGTACCTGTTCTCCAGCGGGTTGACCACCGACAACAGAATAAATCTGCTCTCGGTTCTTAATGTCTGCGACGATCTGGATGCATTCAGTTATTGTGGGATCTACCGTTACAGCGAAATATACCTGCTACGCGGCACAAGTATTGAAGAACTTGGGCAACAGGTAATTTCCAATGCCAGCAAAAGGTTCGGGAATTTTATGGCAAACTGCATGTTGCTTCCCGGGATGATAAAAATGCATGCCAGCCGCTACGATGTGTTGGAGAATTTTTTCCGTCAATACAATGCCCAATTGCGCAAGGATCCGACCGGTAGAAGCATTGACCACGGACCAGTGAATATTGTAAAGATATTCTATCGACAGATTCTCGGGGGAGTTAATTCTGTTGAAAACCTCTGCTCCTCCGCAATAAGTGAACATCAGGGGATGTATGAAAAAAGCTTTTTTGAGAATCTCCGGAAAGAATGGTGCAAGCCTTCCCCAACGCTACCATTGATCTGAGCTATTTCACTTGAAAGTCCATCAGCTTTGTCTCTTCCATATAAGCCGTAAGCCGGTCGCCAACTTTTACAGGCCCCACCCCTGCCGGAGTTCCTGTATAAATAAGATCACCGGTTTTCAGGGTAATGAATTGTGAAACGTAGGAGATAATATGCTCGAATGAGAAAATCATTTCAGAGGTGTTACCGGTCTGAACGCGCTCCCCGTTAATATCGAGATGGAAGTTCAAATTATGTATATCGGCAAAGTTCGTGAGCGGTAAGAATTTGCTCACCGGAGCCGAATAATCGAAACCTTTGGCAATTTCCCAGGGCAGTCCGCCTTTCTTGCATTCGGCCTGCAAATCCCGGGCAGTAAAATCGATTCCAAGTCCTATTTGGGAAAAATAGCGGGAGGCATATCTTTTTTCAATCGATCGGCCTAAGCGGTCGATTTTTATTACTACCTCGAGTTCGTGGTGAATGTCGCTCGAGAAATCGGGATAATAAAATGGCCTGTTCCTGATCACCAGGGCTGAATCAGGTTTCATGAAAAATACCGGTTTCGCGGGAACCGGGTTATTCAGCTCTTTTGCGTGCTCGTGATAATTGCGACCGATGCAAATTATTTTCATATCCTTTGTTTTTGATGCGTTTTACTTACCGAAAGTTCGCAGCTTAATGTTTGTGATCACCTTTTTGGTGTGCAGCGGAAAATCCCCGTTCATAAGCCATCCGAAATAACCCGGATCTTTGGCGAGCACTTCCTCAACCGATTGTCCCTTATACTTCCCGAAGTTAAACACTTCGACTTTCTTGTCATTATAAATGATCCTTCCGGCAAAATCAACATTTTTATTGTGCGAAGAAAACTCAGCCAGAGCAGCCATATCATTTTGCAGTGTGGGATAACGGTCGAGCTGAGCCTTGAGTATCTCATAGGTAGCTTTTGTATCGGCTTCGGCGCTATGAGCGTTTTCCAAATCCCTGTCGCAATAGAATTTATAAGCAGCGCCAAGAGTACGTTGTTCCATTTTATGGAAAATGACCTGAACATCGATGAATTTGCGCTTGGTCATATCGATATCCACATCGGCACGCAAAAATTCTTCAGCAAGAAGGGGTATATCAAACTTGTTGGAGTTATAACCTGCAAGATCACAACCTTCGATATCACGGGCCAGACTTTTGGCTATGGAAAGAAAAGTTGGAGCATCCTTAACATCATCATCGGTAATACCGTGAATGGCCGTCGTTTCGGGAGGTATGGGGATGGTTGGGTTAATCTTCATGGTCTTGCTGCTCTCGTTCCCATTCGGCTCGATTTTCAGGTAAGACAACTCAACGATTCGGTCGGTAGCAATATTGATTCCGGTGGTTTCGAGGTCAAAAAATACAATGGGATTCTTCAGATTAAGCTGCATAATGCTTTTTTTAAAATTGAAGCACGCAAAGCCACGTTTTGGATTTAGAAAACGCGGCTTTGCGTGAAACAAAAGATTAACTATTTATTGCTTGAGTATTACCTCATTTTTTAAAGCACAAATATAGTAATTCCACCTATTCAAATACCTACATTTATACAAGCATTATGTTTGAATTAGTTTCTAACCAAAGTTAGAATAGATTTCATCAACGAGTTAAACTGTATATTATATTTCGAGAACAAAAAGTTTCAAATTTGGAACCTTGCTGAAATCTGAGTCAAAGGTTAAGAGGGGAAAATCGAGATATAAAGCCGTTGCTGCTATAATGGCGTCCGGTAGCTTAATAGCAACGGTTTGCAGCAATTCTTTGGCAATGATTTTTATACCGGAATTTAAATCTGCAATGAAACAATTATCAATCAAAAAATTAATTTCACTTTTTTCTGTTTCAGTTAAACCTTTCTTACCAAATAGTTCCAATTCTGAAATCGCAGAAATCCATACTTGTTTATTATTAAGGAACTCCGCCGCTTTTTCTGAACCATTGAGCAGATAAATTAGTGGATTGGTATCGGAGACTATGCTAATCCCATTCATTTCGTATCCTTTTTTGGAATTCAAGAGGGTCTTCGTCCCACCTCACTTTTCCGAGATGTTTTTTTGCGTCGAAACACTTTACAGGCTTAACTTTATTTAATGCAACTGCCAAAGTTTTTGCTGAGCGGAATTTTTTTAAAATTGTTGTCATTATTATCAATAGTTAAGGCAATCAAAGATAATTAATTTCGCTGATTATTAAAACGGCAACGAATTAGTATCGAGTCACATTGCTGTTAAAGCAGTATACGCTCCATTACCATAGGTTACTGGATAAAGACTTGGAGCCGATCCACCATATAGCCTTGTAACCAATTTAGCCGAAAGTAACATTGCTGTTTATTCCTGGTATTTGTATGGCTTACAAGAAACATCCCGATGCTTTTTGGGCTCCATTTAAACTACCACGCATAATGTGAATTAACAAGCTCTTCAATAGAACCCACATTTCAACCTACCACGTTTTGGATTTAGGAAACGGGGCTTTGCGTGCCTGGTACGAAAGAGTTTATCGCTTCGAAGCTGTTTTAAGCGTTGATCATCATAGGCATCAACAACATAAGCACATCTTCGTTTTCATTTGCGGACTCGGCCGGAAGAATAAGCCCTGCCCTCGTTGGATCGCTCATCTCAAGAACCACCTCAGTAGCTGCCAGATTTGCCAATATCTCAATAAGAAAAGTCGATTTGAAACCGATTTCCATGTCATCGCCTTCGTAAAGACAATTTAGCCTTTCATAAGCAGAGATAGAGAAGTCAATGTCCTGCGCAGAAACAGTGATTTGATTTCCTTTAAGCTGCAACTTTATAAGGTTGGAAGCCTGATTTGAAAACACAGAAACCCTGCGTAAAGTGTTGTAAAGTTCCAGCCTGTCGATGTGAAGCTTGTTAGGATTTTCTGTAGGAATCACAGAATTGTAGCTAGGGTAATTACCTTCAACCAGTCTGCAGACCAAGGTGTAATCGGTAAGGGTGAATGATGCGTTTTTCTCATCAAACTCGATTCTCACACGGCTATCCTGTTTTGGGAGAATGTTTTTCAAAAGATTCGCCGGCTTTTTAGGAAGTATAAAGGAAGCCGTAGCATCGGCTTTACCATCTGTTCTTTTGTAACGAACCAATTTATGAGCATCGGAGGCAACAAAGGTAAGATCATCGGGAGACATTTCGATGAATATACCATTCATTACAGGGCGGAGTTCATCATCGGCAGTGGCAAATACGGTTTTAAGAATCCCACTGAGTAAAAGTTCCGAATCCACATCAATCGTTACCTTTTTATCGTCCTTAAGCTGCGGCATCTGGGGGAATTCGTCACCATTCTGACCCATAATAGTAAACCGGCCATTTTCGGAGTTGATGACAATATTATGAGTATCGTCGTTGATCTCGAATGTAAGAGGCTGGTCGGAGAACTCCTTTAGCGTATCGGTAAGGATACGTGCAGGGATAGCAATTTTACCGCCATCACTAGCATTTGCCAGAGTCAACTTGGTAATCAGGGTCGATTCCAGATCCGAGGCTGTAATTTCCAATTGTTTGTCTTTCAAGGAAAAAAGGAAATTATCCAAAATAGGAAGGGTGTTCTTCGAGCTAATAACTCTGCTGATTGACTGCAGATGACTTAGTAGTTCAGTACTTGAAACAACAAATTTCATTCTTTTTATTTTTTAATTTAACGGTTCTTATTTGCGGCAAAAGATGTTGGTTTGCGTCAATTAGCGGAATAACTTTGGAGGATTCGACTGAATTAAAACTTTATATTATTAAATATCAATCTATTCCGCTTTTCAAAACGCAACTTTTACAACTATCAATAATACAAAAAATTTGCGAGATGGTATGCTATGCTAATTTTTTCTTTTGATAAACTTCAGATTCTGCAGGATCAATCCATCGGACAGCTGCAGGATGTAAATCCCTTCAGAAAGTTTTGATATTGATAGCTTCAGAGTATTTTGAGGAGTGATTCCAACTGTTTCCAGAAGAACAACTTTTCCCATGATATCATAAATCCGGCAAGTAATATTTGTTGGATTCTGACCTAAGGACAAGAGGGCATTTATTTCATTATCAGCAGGATTGGGGAAAATTGAGCTTGCAAGGAT
>JAIFNN010000015.1 GCA_020047715.1 Bacteroidota bacterium
ACGAGTACATTTCTGTGGAAGGTAACGGGGGAGGTGGACTCGACGAGTATTGGGACATTATTTACCAATATCCGAGATGCATCGGCGGAGCCTTATGGGATTGGGTGAGCCCGGGCATAAGCGAAAAAATTCTTTTGCTAACCGATGCTTCTGAAAACCACATTAACACTGCCATCAAAGGTCGTGGGAAATTGGTCCCGGGAAAATCAGGGAACGCTGTTGAGTTGACCGGGCACGACCAGTGGATTGACGTTTATCGCCACCCGGCAGTGGATATCACGGGAAACCAACTCACCCTTTCACTCTGGGTGTTCCCACGGGAGTGGAATACCGATGGAACATTTATTACAAAAGGGAGTTATCAGTTTGGCCTCGTCCAAAATAAAAAGGACTCTCTGATGTTTTATGTGACCGATTCCAAAAAGACCTCCGTAAATGCAGCCCTGCCTCAGAATTGGGAAAATTCATGGCATCATATCGCCGGTATTTATGACGGGAAAAACCTTTCTCTTTACATTGATGGTAAACTTTTGGGAAGCAAAGCCTTTTCCGGGAGTATAACCAATAAGCCATTCCCGATAAACATTGGCCGCAACCCGGAGATTGAGGGTCAGGAATATGCCGGAAGAACCAGCAATGCACGGTTCGACCAGGTAGCGATTTTCGACAAAGCCATTCCGGTGGATCAATTGCTAAATGCTGGTCCCGAACTCAAGGCGAAGTCAAAACTCTGGCTCGATTTCGATGAAGTTAAGGAAGACGGCACTTTTTATTCCATGGGCATCGGTGGACGTACCTATGGTCTCATTTGGCCAGACCGTCGCCCACAGCCGGAAATGTGGCAGGTGAAAAAATCAGCCCAACCCGCAAATGCAGAATGGTCTGTCCCTGAGGAGGGTACCGTGGAAATTTGGAATCGATTCCATTTCACCAATCTCAGCGAACTGAAAACAACCTGGCAGTTGCAGGCTGATGAAAACATAATTCAAGAGGGGGAATTAAACCTCGATCTAGCCCCCCTTGAAAGAACAATCGTAAAAATCCCGTTTCAGAAGCCTGATTTAAAAGCTGATACCGAATACCGGATCCTTGTGAGTTTCTCTTTGAAAAAAGCAGAAGTTTGGGCCCCTGTTGGTTTCGAGCTTGCATGGAACCAATTGGAACTCCCCTGGAGAAAGACAACTGTTGAAATTCCTGCTCAAAACATCCCCGCTCCAGAACATTCCGAAAATGAGGTGGCTATTATCATTTCCGGGAAAAACTTTGAATATGTTTTTGACAAGACAACAGGTCGGCTAACATCGATGAAATACGAGGGAACGGCACTCCTGAATGAAGGTCCAAAGCTGAACGTATGGCGCGCACCGCTTGCCAACGAGCTTGACCAATGGGCGTTGTGGCGCTCAGACCTTACGTACCGTAAACCGGGAATGGGTCAGGACCCGGCAAACAACTGGCGCTCACTGGGGTTGGATCATTTAACCTACAAAGTCGAACGGATCGCTGTGTCAATGACCCGGGACAATCAACTAAAAATCGATGTGAAAGACCATGCCGAGGGAATCAACTTCGGAACCGCCTTTGATAACCACTACATTTACCTTATCGATGGCCTGGGGGAAATCACATTCAGTCATACGGTAACACCTCAGGGACTCATGCCCGCATGGCTTCCAAGAATTGGCAACCAATGGAACCTGAATCGGGAGCTAAGCCGGATTGAGTGGTACGGCCGCGGACCCTTCGAGAATTATCCCGACCGCAAGACCGGGGCTAAAGTTGGGGTTTACTCAAGCACGGTTCAGGAAATGAAAGAACCTTACCTTGTTCCACAAGATTACGGTTTACGAACCGATAACCGTTGGGTGCGTATGGAAGCAGCAGATGGAACCGGACTCGAATTCAAAGCAAATGAACTTTTCAATTTCAATGCGCATCCCTACAGTACCGACAATATGACCCGCGCCAGGTATCCTTACCAGTTGCAGCCGTTTGACGGGATTACATTCAACTTTGATTACGCAACCAGCGGCGTAGGCTGCACAGCGATCTCAGTACTAAACCAGTACAGGGTTTTACCGCAGGTTTACAGTTTCAAAATTCAAATAAGACCTTACAAATAACTAAAACTCCAAGCAAGTTTGTGCAAATTCCGTTTCTTTCAAAAGAAAACCGCTATTAAACGCAGAGTTGCCAAGTGACAATAATTAAAACCCGTAATCATGAAATCAATCACAACAATTTTATGCTTTTTGCTCCTTGTTTCCTGTACAAAACCCGAAGTGGCAAGAGAAGTTTCTGTAATTCCCCTCCCTGATTCAATAAGCCTCGGGGAAGGAACGTTTATACTGTCAGCCAAAACAGTTATTGTAGCAGAGGGCAAGGCAGTTGCGGTAGCCGAATACCTGCGTGACTTTCTTAAAAAAGCTACTGGACTGGAGGTTCCTGTTACTGATAAACGGAAAAAGAACGCGATTATACTAAGCCTTGAGGATGGCTTGTCTGGTTCGAAAAACTCCAAAGAGGGATACACCCTCAGTTCCACATCCAAAAATATAGTAATAAAAGCGCGGGCTGCCGAAGGTCTTTTCTACGGGGTCCAGACTCTTCGTCAACTCCTCCCCCCTGAAATTGAAAGTCCAACAGTAAAAAGCGATGTGGTTTGGAGCGTTCCTGCTGTTACTATTTCAGACCAACCTCAATTCGCCTGGAGAGGCATGATGCTGGATTGCTCACGTCACTTTTTCCCGGTTTCTCACATTAAAAATGTACTCGATCAGTTGGCCGCACGCAAAATGAATCGTTTTCACTGGCACCTTGTTGATGACCAGGGCTGGAGAATCGAGATAAAAAAATATCCGCTACTAACCACAACCTCAGCCTGGAGGGTCGATCACGAAGACCAGCACTGGAATGAGCGACCAGCCCAGAAACCCGGTGAAGAAGCCACTTACGGCGGTTTTTATACCCAAGACGAAATCCGCGAAGTGGTTGCATATGCTTCCATGCTTAATATTGAAGTAGTTCCCGAAATCGAAATGCCAGCCCATGTATCCTGCGTTTTTGCTGCATACCCGCAGTTTTCCTGTTCAGGAAAGAAAATGACGGTTCTACCCGGCGGTGTATGGCCCGTAACCGAAATTTATTGCGCTGGAAATGATGAAGTCTTTGCTTTCCTCGAAGATGTGCTTACTGAGGTAATCGAGCTTTTCCCTTCCAAATATATTCATATCGGGGGAGATGAGGCTACAAAAACCAACTGGGAATCCTGCCCAAAATGCCAATCCAGAATAAAAACCGAGGGTTTGAAAAACGAAGAGGAACTGCAAAGCTATTTCATAAAAAGAATTGAGAAGTTTTTGAGTTCAAAAGACCGCAATTTGCTTGGCTGGGATGAGATTCTCGAAGGAGGTCTGGCGCCGAGGGCAACGGTTATGTCGTGGAGGGGATTTGCAGGGGGTATCGAAGCCGCCCGCACCGGACACGATGTTGTTATGAGTCCCACTGATTTTTGCTATTTCGATTACTACCAGGGCCCAAAAGAGTCCGAACCGCTGGCAATCGGAGGATACCTCCCCATAAGCAAAGTGTACCGGTTCAATCCGATTCCCGATAGTTTAACGATGGAAGAATCGAAGCATATTTTAGGGGGTCAGGCAAATCTTTGGACCGAGTATATTCCTACACCCGAACATTCCTTTTATATGATGTTTCCCCGTCTGGATGCCATGGCCGAAGTGCTCTGGACAAATCCGGAAAAGAAAAACTACGAGGATTTTGTGCATCGGCTTGACCGACAATTTGAACGTTATTCGAACTCAGGAATCAATCATTCTAAAAACATATATTAATGAAACCCCAAACCCCAAAAGAATCGAAGCGGTTGCTGTCGCTCGATGCGCTGCGCGGTTTCGACATGTTCTGGATCATGGGCGGATCCGAGGTCTTTATTATTCTTGGTGCACTCACAGGTTGGCCCGTGCTGGAATGGTGGGCAGGCCAAATGGAGCATGTTAGCTGGCACGGCTTCGTGTTTTACGATATGATTTTCCCGCTTTTCCTGTTTATCGCCGGAATATCCTTCCCATTTTCGCTGGCCAAAAATTATGATGGTCCAGAGAAACGGAAAGCTTTATACTGGCATATTTTTAAAAGAGGCCTGACTCTGGTCGTTTTGGGGATTATCTATAACAACGCCGTTCAGTTTGATTTCGCCAACCTGCGTTATGGCAGTGTGCTGGGGCATATCGGGCTGGCCTGGATGTTTGCCGCCCTAATATTCATCAATACGGGAAAACGATTCAGGTTAATCTGGTTTTCCGGGATTCTTCTGGGGTATTGGTTCCTGCTGATGTTGTTTCCTGCTCATGACCTTGGCTCTACCGATCCCTATTCCATGGAGGGTAGCTTAACAGGTCTTGTTGACAGGCTCTTCATGCCGGGGAAATTATACCTTGGGATTCACGATCCCGAAGGGCTGCTCAGTACCGTCCCGGCCATCGCTACCGCCCTGCTGGGCATGCTAACCGGTCAGTTCGTGAATTCGGACTTTCTGAAGAACAAACTTTCGTTGAAAGCCCTGTATATGATACTTGCGGGATTTGCATTAATTATTATCGGGAAAATATGGGGTTTGACATTTCCCATCAACAAAAATCTCTGGACAAGCTCATTTACTTGCTTTGCAGGAGGAATAAGCCTTATTCTCTTCGCTGTTTTTTATCTGGTAATCGATGTCTGGAAGTTCAATCGTTGGCCATTCTTTTTTACCGTTATCGGGGTCAACTCCATCACCATATACCTTGGACAGGCACTCCTGGATTTCAGACACACTTCTGATTTTCTTTTCGGGGGATTTGCCTCGCTGTTTCCCGAAAGCTGGTCGCACCTGGTTGAATCTCTTGGCTATGTAGCAGTGGGTTGGATTATCCTGTATTTTTTTTATAGGAAGAAAATCTTTTTAAAGGTTTGATTGTTTACAAGGATGTTACCGTCATTGATTTAACCCATCGCCAAAGCACTGCAAAGTCTGATGGGAAAATTATTTTATAGAGCCCTAGATGGATTTTGAAAATAAAATAGAAATAATCAAAGCTGAGCTGAAAAAGCCTTTACCGGGCGAAATGGAGCAATTCAAAATGGCTCCTGAGTTTCGGAGGAGTTTTGATTTCCCCTCCCCCGCTAAAAAAGCGGCAGTAATGATATGTTTGCTTCCCGGGGGACAGGATTTGCAGATTGTGTTCATGAAAAGACCTGAATACGATGGCCCACACGGTGGGCAGATAAGCTTACCCGGGGGCGTTTTTGAAACCATTGACTCTGATATGGCAGAAACGGCTCTTCGTGAAACCCGGGAGGAAATTGGACTGCATTGCGAAAAATCCTCTGTCCTTGGTGCGCTAACTCCGTTAAACATTCCTGTGAGCAATACCATTGTTACTCCCTTTGTGGGATCATACAACCAAGTCGCTGATTTTTATATTGATAAGCGCGAAGTGGACTTTTTGATAATTGCTTCACTTGGTGAGTTGTTGAATCCCTCCTGTAAGCAAAAAGAAAAATGGATTCTGAACGGGAGGGAAATGATGGTACCGTTTTACAAGGTAAAAGGGAATACAATTTGGGGGGCCACCGCGATGATTTTATGCGAGTTCCTCGCGGTTATTTCTGGTTCTGGGCTATATCCGCAATTTCAATGTTCAGATAGTGATCGTAACGGTACATAATTTCCCGAACATACTTGTAAGTCTCCTTACCACGGCAATAACCGTTGTTTACAATAGGATCGTTGTAAAAATCGGGCTCGGATTTTTTAAGAAGATACGATTCCACATGATTTTCCCATAAGGTAGGGTTTCCTCCGTATTTAATAGTAAGATTCACAGCATCCCTCACATGACCATATCCAACGTTATAAGATGCCAAAACAAATTTTGCTCTCTCATGCGGATCAGGAACCTCATTGATAAACCGGGCATCCAGCTTTTCCACCAAACGTATACCGGCTTTAATCTGTGCCTCGGGGGATGACTCCTCGCTAACCCCGAGTTTTTCTGCAGTTCCTGGCATAAGCTGCATAATTCCAAAAGCACCTGCCCAAGAGGTTACATTAGGATTGAATCTCGATTCCTGATAGATCATGGAGGCGACCAAACGCCAGTCCCAACCGATTTTCTCCGATTCGGACTTGATAATGTTGTCGTAACTGGAAATCCTACCCGTTTCATGGTAATAATAATCGCTTTTAACAATAAATGCTGAACGTTCACTATTGAAATACTTCTTATAAAGAACCGCATATTTCGTTGTCTTGCGGAAACTGTCAAGCCAGGCATCAATCTCCGATTTCAGTTCAACAGAACCTTTTCTGATCGCCCATGCCTGATTCTGATCAAATGAAATAGCGGTTTCGATATCAATCTGAGGATAATAGGTTTTATTTACCGTGGCCATATTCTGGTCGGAAATAGTATAATCAATTTCACCGCTTGCCACCATCTTAATTAGCTGCTCGGTTTCAGTTGGAACTTCTATGATTTTTATATCCTCGCCAATTTCTTCCTGAAGATTTTGAAGTCGAGCTGAATACGAAGAGTTTTGACGAACATAAACTGTTTTGCCCGCTAAATCGATCGGGTTCCGAATAACACTGCTGTTGTCCGCTTTTGTGCCGTCATTCATTCGCTGAACCAGCACCTGGGATGTCTGGCTGTGCGGAATGGTGAAATCGACTAATTCACGCCTTGCATTGGTAATTGTAATGTTCGAAGCTATTATATCGTAATCGCCATTTATAAGGCTCTCGAAATTTTCAGTAACATTATTGTTAGCCTTTAATTCGAGTTCAATGTCAAGGTGTTTGGCCAACTCGCGAAGCATTTCATATTGAAAGCCCATAGGTTGTCCGCGGTATATGAAGTAGTTTATGGAGTTGTAATCGGTAACTACGGTCAATTTCCCCTTTTCCCTGATTGCAGCCAAGTCGATGAGCTGGGCTGCAAGGACTTTTGGATTGGACTCATCCTTCTCAGAGGAAAAGGATGCGGGTATGATTGAAATTAAAACAAGGAAAACAATATATATAAAAATTCTCATATCAATTCATTTAAACAATATTACCATGTCACATAGTAACATCATTATTAACAATTAAGTGATCAATTTGTTCTAAATGATTTTTTAGTCATAGAATGTCCAGGATAATCCAAACTTAAGCGAACCGGGGTTCATAGGATATCCAAAGCTTGTAAAATAATTATGTCCGGCCAGTCCGGCAAGGGCATTGGTATATTTCAGGAAGAAACGGGTTCTTTTAACTTTCCAGTTGAAAAAGCCATCCAAAAAAGGATATTCGCCGAGCTTCGCATTATCCTGACGGTAGAACATTCCGGTAGCAGGCATAAAAGCATCGGCATAATAACTCGTATTCACGTAAAAATCAAATCCGATCTGAAATTTCAAAACGTTTTTAAAAAAAGCGTTTTCGTAGTAGCTAGTGTTTCCATAAGCCAGAAGAGGGAGTTGAAGATAAACCTCATGGTTCACCTTCTGAAGGATCAATTTATGAATGTGGTTAAATCCTCCCCAGGAAAACTTCTTCTCCAGACGGAATGATGTAACCAGTATATTTTTATCTGCTTTAGCAGGCATGGCCATGTTATCCAAATAAATGTAATTCCCTAACAAACTCATGCCTCCTTCTGCATAAACTGTGCCATTTCCCGAGGTAAAGGTAAGGAAAGCAGAACTTGTGGTAGTTTTAGGGAAGGCCGTACTCCATTGGAAGTGCGATGACGAGTAATGCTTAAGGAAGAAATCCGGTTCAGTGGCATAGAATTTTCCGGTCGCGGATATTGAGGCGTTGCTTGATTTGCGCTTATACTTTAGCGAAAAATCTGCCAGAAAGTCATTCTGTCGATAGCCTGCAACATAATATTCAACTTTCCCCTGATAGGTGATGCTGCTTTTTTTGTTAAAGAGGAGCATAGCATAGAGGGAAAGATTGTTATAGTTGGTTGAAAAATCAGTTGCTAAAACCGTGTCCCTTACAGTTTCTCCCTCAACAATAGTACTTTGTCGCGGGTAGAGATAACTATATGAGGTAAATTGATGTTTTACTCCCAAAATGAATCCTGGCAGAAATTTGTATTCATCTCCGGATATCTGGAATGAGTTTTCAAGTACCTGTCGAAATGCGCTATCGTAGGCCGCGTTAAGATTATAATATTGATTAGGGTAAAAGCTCAGGGAATCGATTG
>JAIFNN010000103.1 GCA_020047715.1 Bacteroidota bacterium
CTCTGGTATTTTGCAATTGCCGTCCTCTTTATCGTTTTGGAAAACCTGCATTTTGTTTACCCGGCTTTAATTATCAAAGCATTGATTATTCCCTCCCTCATGCTTTTTTATCACTTTTCGGTAAGAGGACAATACAACCAATTTCATTACCTTATTATGTTCGGCTTACTTTTCTCCTTCCTGGGCGATATCAGCCTTCAGTTTTCCAATGCCAGCCTTTCCTTTCCTGTAACTCCTGAATATCTTTTTATCGGGGGATTAGCGTCGTTTCTTTTTACCCAATTGGTCTATTTTGTGGCCTTTAGTTTGCCCAAAGGGAAAAACGCGGTGTTCAACAGTCGCTTATATCAGACAATCCTGGTGGTTTCATATGGATTCATAATGCTTTACTACCTCTATCGAAGCCTTGGCGACATGAAAGTTCCTGTAATTGCCTACACCGTTATTATTCTCCTGATGCTGCTCGCAGCGCTTAACCGATATGGGAAGGTAAATGGACTGAGTTACATCCTGGTGGTTCTCGGAGCACTGCTTTTCGTGATTTCCGACTCATTGGTTGCCATTAACAAATTCCATATGAAAATCAACTTTGCAGGAATTATGATAATGATTACCTATGTTTCAGCCCAGTACCTTATCGTTCTGGGATCCATCCGTCAAGATATTACAAATCATAGAAAAATCTAATTTTCAATACTTTTGCCCTATGAAAACACTATTGAAATTTTTATTCTGGATTTTCGCAATCGCACTCTTTACCATTGCCTTTCTAATTTTTTTCGCTACCCTTAGCGATTATAAGCCGGAAAAACAGGAACTCGTTTTTGAGACCTCAAATCCTGATATATATCCCGAATGGACTGATATAGACATTATGATTTGGAATATCGGATATTGTGGTCTAAGTTCCGAAATGGATTTCTTTTACGACGGCGGCAAGGAGGTGAGAACTTCTAAAAAACAAGTGCTTGCAAACCTTCAAAATGTTATTTCTGAACTTCAGGGAAACGATACCCTCGAATTTATTCTTCTGCAGGAAGTTGATGTTAATTCGAAGCGCAGCCATGGGGTTTTCATGTATGACAGTATCCAGACCCACCTCCCCGACTACCACTCGTTCTTCGGAAAGAATTACGATGTGTTCTTTGTCCCTGTACCCCCTTTGAAACCTATGGGCAGTGTGGAGTCAGGCCTTCAGACACTCAGCAAATTCGTGCCCTCCAGTTCCGTTCGCTGGAGCTTCCCGGGTAAATTCGACTGGCCAACCTCACTGTTTATGCTCGACCGCTGTTTTCTGGTTAACCGCTACCCAATGATCGGCGAGAAAGAGTTACTGATTGTTAATACACACAATTCGGCTTATGACGAGGGAGGAGTCCTTCGTACCCAGGAAATGAACTACCTAAAGGACTTTCTTATTTCCGAATATGAGAAGGGCAATTATGTTGTGGTAGGAGGTGACTGGAATCAATCTCCTCCCTCATTTGAACCTCAATATACGGTAGATGTGTTCGACAGAGATGATTTTACACTTATCCCTGATGGATATCTTCCCGATAGTTGGAGGTGGGTTTTTGATCCTGCCACGGCCACCAACCGAAGGGTTAAGATACCTTATGAAAGAGGCCTTACCCCAACCACAATTATCGATTTCTACCTGGTTTCGCCAAATGTAGAAACCCTTGCGGTAAATACCCTCGATAGGAAATTCGCCAATTCCGACCATCAGCCGGTACGATTAAAAATCAGACTCTTAAAATAGGTGTGGGACCACTTTTTTATCAGAAAGACAGACCCTATCCATAACCGCATTTTTGCCATCAAGGTACATTACAGTAAATAAATCAAATCATCGAAGCGAAAAAAATCAATATCATGAAACCCTTTAGAACCATACTTGTTAGCTTGCTCGTGCTGATCCTTTTGGCTGCAGTTGCCGGTGGCGTTTTTATCCGCTATACCGCAAAAAAAGCACTTCCCGACTATAACCGGGATATTATGCTTTCCGGGCTTTCCGCTGAAGTAACAGTTTCCCGCGACAGTTTTGCAATTCCACATATTGTTGCTGTCAGCGAACATGATGTTTATCGCGCAACAGGTTACCTTATGGCTCAGGACCGGCTTTGGCAGATGGATCTTCTGCGCCGGCTAACCACCGGAAGATTATCGGAAATATTTGGCAAAGACCTTGTTACTGCGGATCAGCTATTCCGGTCACTCCGGTTTACCGAGAAATCACGAATGGTAATCGATAGCTGTAACGCAGAGACCGTGGCCTGCCTTCAGGCTTTTGCCGATGGCATAAATCAGTATATTTCTGAAAAGGGAGATAAACTGCCCCCCGAATTCACCATTCTGGGGTATTCGCCCGAGCCATGGGAGCCCATCCATTCGGCCAACCTTATTGGTTATATGTCATGGGGTCTCACAATGGCATGGCAAACCGAGGTAATGCTCTTCAAGGTGGCCGACACTGCAGGTGAAGCTTATGCAAAAGAGCTGATCCCCGATATGGCGATGCAGAAGTTGTTTGTGCATTCCAAAGAAATGATTCCATCCAAAGCAGAATTTATTTCCGAACTCGATCATGTTGACCAGGTAATAAAGGACTTAGGATTGCAGGTTTTCCAGGCTTCCAACAACTGGGTTATCTCTGGTGAAAAGAGCAAAAGCGGCAAACCTATCCTTGCCAACGACATGCATCTGGAGCTCAACGCTCCGGGTATATGGTACCAGATTCATCAGGAAGTTCCCGGCAAACTCAATGTAACAGGTGTTGCCCTGCCGGGTCAGCCTTTTGTGATCTGTGGACATAATGAGGATATTGCCTGGGGGATGACGAATGTTATGCTCGATGATATGGATTTTTATGTGGAGACGCTTTCAAAAGATGACACAAGTCTTTACAAACTTGATGGCAACTGGCTCCCCCTTGAAATCAGCAAAGAAATCATCTTTACCAAGGAAGGCGACACTGTTATTAAATACAACCGATTTACCCACCGCGGGCCTTTGATCTCATCTTTTAAGGGGATTAACAACAAAGTGATCTCAATGCGCTGGACAGGTAACGAATACAGCAACGAAATCGAATCTGTTTACAAGTTCAACCGGGCATCAAACTGGGACGAATTCAGAGAAGCCGCCAGCACTTTTATTGCCATAAGTCAGAATATAGCATATGCAGATACTAAGGGAAATATTGGAATGCAAACAGCAGCGGGGGTTCCCATTCGTAAAGGAAATCCGATTTTATTTGCTCCGGGTGATACTTCACTTTACGATTGGACAGGAAAGGTTCCTTTCAGGGAATTGCCCTATACTTTTAATCCTGAATGCGGATACCTGGCATCTGCGAATAACCGTACCATTGGGGACGACTATCCATATTATATTTCCTGCTGGTTCGATCTTCCCGGACGCTTCGAGTCTATTATCGAAGGTCTTTCAAAAAGTGACAAGCTTGGGGTTGACGATTTTATTGCTATTCAATCCGATCAGAATTCCAAGTATGCTGAGAAAATGACCCCGGTTTTTTTGGAATGCATCGAATCATTCCGAGCAGAACTTGATGAACCCGCCCTGGCCGCCCTCGAACTCTTGAGTAAATGGGATTATTCAATGCCTGCAAGCAGCATCGCATCAAGCATCTTCGAACAAACTTATCTGGAACTTACAAGGATTGTGTTTGAAGACGAACTGGGGGCTGAGGTATTCAAGAAGTTTATCGATCAGGATCTTATGCCAACCTATCTTATCGATCGGATGAGGGTGACAAAAACTTCAATATGGTGCGACAATGTAAAGACTCCGGATAAAACAGAAAGTTTCAAAGACAACGTTTTCGAAGCTTTCGGGACTGCTGCTGCCATATTAGCGGAAAGAATGGGCGATGACATGCAGCTCTGGCAGTGGGGGAAGATGCATACCCTGACACTTAAGCACCCACTTGGAAAAGTACCGGTTCTGGATCGGGCTTTCGATCTTAACAGGGGCCCATTTGCGGTGGGAGGCAGTTATCATACCGTTAGTCCATATTCGTATCCGTTCGACACGCCTTTCCTTGCCAACCACGGCTCATCGCATCGACATATTTACACCGTGGGGGATTGGGACAACTCCCAAACAATCATCCCTACCGGGCAATCGGGAATTCCTGCCAGTCCTTTTTATTGCGATCAGACCGAAAAGTATCTAAATTATAAATACCACGGCGATCCCTTTTCAAAGGAGAGTGTTGACAAAAGCAAGATGTTTAAGATGAGGTTTTTGCCATAGAAAGGCGAAAGCCGAAATGTTAAAAGCTATTTCAGGAAGCCGCTGATAATCTCAAGCAATTCCTCCGAATCAATCGGTTTGCCTATAAAATCATTGCACCCCGCATCTTTGCATTGAACGCGGTTTTCTAACATTGTGTTGGCTGTTTGCGCAATGATGGGCAGATCCGGCCGGATAAGCCTGATGGCACGGGTAGCATCAAACCCATTCATAATCGGCATTCTGATATCCATGAGTACCAAACTGATGGAGGGAGTGTTGGTGCAAATGTCGACCGCTTTTTGTCCATCTGGCGCGTGCAATATGTTCACATGGGTGTCTTTGAGCACCTCCTTCAGGTAAAAGGTGCTGCTTACATCATCTTCTACAATTAGAATTGTAAAATCCGCCCAATTATATATGCTTAGTTCGTAAAACATTTCCGTTTTGTGATACTTGCTGTTTCCTCAATCATAAAATATGCCAAATCTTGCTTTTCACAGTATATTAAAGGTAACAAGTTTTTTAATAAAATTGATTGATCTTTAAAATCATTTTTTATTTTTAAAAAGTGGTAAAAACTCCAATTTGTTTGTAAATTGAGACCCTCATAATAAACAATTGAATTGCGGATTTTTGTTGATCTGCTGAAAAATGGATTTTATAGCCAAATTTATTTTACAAGGATGAATTATACAAATGTTTTAGGAATCGATGTTGGCGGCTCAGGAGTAAAGGGAGCTATCGTAAATACCAAAAAGGGGGAGATGCTGACGGAAAGGTTCCGGATACCAACCCCAAAAATTGCAAATCCTGAATCTATTTCAAAAGTAGTCGTTGAAATTGTTAAGCATTATAATTGGAGTGGACCTATTGGAGCAGGTTTTCCGGGGGTAGTGCAAAACGGGGTTATCAGAACCGCAGCCAATGTGGATAATTCATGGATCAATACAGATATCGACAGCCTACTTTCCAAAGCTACCAAGTGTCCTGTAAATGTTGTTAACGATGCGGATGCAGCTGGGCTTGCCGAAATGAAGTTTGGAGCCGGTATGGGAAACAAGGGCCTTGTTTTATTAATTACTGTAGGAACCGGACTGGGAACGGTTATGTTTTCCGGAGGAAAATTGGTCCCTAATCTCGAAATGGGGCATATTATTCTAAAGGGAGATGATGCTGAGCGATATGCGTCTGATGCGGCTCGCAAAAACGAGGAGCTTAGCTGGGAAATCTGGGCATCCCGGTTTAACGAATACTTAAAGAGATTGGAAGACCTCACCTGGCCCGATCTTATTATTATCGGGGGAGGGGTCAGCAAGAAAACCGAATTGTTTAATGGGATGCTGAAATCCAAAGCGAAGATTCTTCCCGCGCAGTTTCAAAATAACGCAGGAATTATTGGTGCAGCTTATGCTTCACGATACAAATTCAAGCTTTCACAGAAGTAGGAATCTTCGATTTTCCGCATTTTGACAGACGGCTTTAAGTGTTACGCTCTCAGTTCTTGCTTATACTCCAAAGCCGGCAATGGCCTTGAATGAGATGGTCGTTCGATGCGATGAACTGTTAATAATGCTGTCTTTTGGCTTTTAGTTCCATTTATTGCATGTGCGAAATTTCCACCTTGCCTCCTTGTTCATTACCATGGCTAACTGCTGCCCACAAGGAGCGAGCGCATCGAAATTGAACCGAAATCAAATCCCTCGTTAAAATAGCTGGTTGTATCCTTTCCATTTGCCAATCCAAGAACGTAGAGCAAAGGCAGGAAATGTTCATGAGTGGGATGTGCAAGTTTTGCTATCGACCCTGTTTTCTGAAAATCCACCACGGAAAGGAAATCCCCCTGTTCAATAAGATCCTTTACTAGCGTATCAAATTCAATGCTCCAGTTGTAGACCTGCCCATTCGTACTGAGCATCGAAAGGTTATGAACAATGTTCCCCGATCCCATTACCAAAACTCCTTTTGAACGCAAAACTTGCAATCCTTTTATCATGTTGAAATGATATTCGGGAGGCTTGCTGTAATCAATACTTAATTGGTAAACCGGTATGTTGGATTGAGGATACATGTTGCAGAGAACCGACCATGTGCCGTGATCAAGCCCCCAGCCTTGATCGCTTTCAACATGATGGTTTTGTAAGAGACTTATTGTTTGCCCTGCAAATTCCGGAGAGCCTGCTGCAGGATATTGCATATCAAAGAGTCTCTTGGGAAAACCACCGAAATCGTGTATGGTTCTTGGTTTTGAAGATGTTAAAACCTTGGTGGTACCATGTGTCAGCCAATGTGCCGAAATCGATAATATTGCTGCAGGCAGGGGAAGAGAACTTCCAAGCTCTCTCCACTTCAGGCTGTAGGGACTTTCTTCGATAGCATTCATAGGACTTCCGTGTCCCACAAAAAGCATCGGCATCTTTTCGGCGCCTTTCAAATCCTTGATCGTGTCAAACAATGTTCTCATGCCCCCCATCGATATTCCTCCAATTGCCAAAGACCCTGTTTTTATAAGTTCTCGTCGCTTCATATTTCTTCGAAAGTGAATAATGCTCACCAAGGATGAGCAAGGGTTGATATTGATACCCTGATCAATAAACATCTATGCCACTAACAACGTGGATAATGAAAAAGTTGCGAGGAAAAAACCGTTTCTCTACAAAGAATTACTGCTACTTATCTGCAGTCTTATTGTTTAAAACTATTCAAAATAGTCGATTTATTCTATCAAAATGAAACATAAACAATCCTGATTGTTGCAAATTAAAAAAACACTTCTATTTTTGGTGCAGTTTAAACTAAAAAAACCTAAAACTTATTTTAATGGCCGAAAATCCTACTTCTGAGATAAAATTCTCAAACGGGCTGAACATACCCGTTGAACTTCATAAAGTCAGAATGGTTCAAAAGTTATTTCTGAAACCGGTTGATGAAAGACTTGCCGCAATCGAAAAAGGTGGGTTCAACACCTTTCAGCTGAACACTCTTGATATTTTCCTGGATATGCTTACCGATAGCGGTACCAATGCCATGAGCGACAACCAGATTGCGTCGATGCTCAGAGCCGATGATGCTTATGCAGGTTCACAGAGCTTTTACCGCATGGAGCAGGCCGTACGCGATGTGTTTGGCAAACATTGGGTGCTTCCGGTGCATCAGGGAAGAGCTGCCGAAAACATTATTTCCCAGGCCTTTATTAAAAAAGGCGATGCGATTCCTATGAACTACCACTTTACTACCACAAAAGCGCACATGGAGCTGAATGGTGGTGAAGTACTGGAAATATATACCGAAGAAGCACTCAAAATAAAAAGCAATGTTCTTTTTAAGGGGAACATTGATATCAATAAGCTTAACGATGTAATTGCCAAATATGGAAAAGAGCACGTTCCTTTTATCAGGCTTGAGGCTTCTACAAATTTAATCGGCGGACAACCTTTCTCCATTCAAAACATGAGGGAAGTGAAGAAAGTGGCCAACAAGCACGGAATTATTATTGTTCTCGATGCCAGTCTAATTGGTGAGAACGCTTATTTCATCAAAAAACGCGAGGAAGAGTTTAAAAACGTCTCCATAGCGGATATCCTTTTAACCATGTGCAGCCTCTCCGACATAGTGTATTTCTCGAGTCGCAAAGTCAGTTCAACCCGCGGCGGTGGTATCTGCACCAACAGCGAGGCCCTTTTTATGAAAATGCGCGATCTGGTTGTTTTGTTTGAAGGATTTACAACTTATGGAGGAATGTCGGTTCGTGAAATTGAGGCTATGGCAATTGGCTTGTACGAAACCAC
>JAIFNN010000221.1 GCA_020047715.1 Bacteroidota bacterium
GGATGGTCAAAATTCCAGAACACATTGGATGAAAACGGTTATGTTGTTAAATCCTTCTTCTGGGATCAGGACAACGAGCCTGTTTCCGGCAAAAGAAATCCCCTTACCATTAGCAAATACGATGAACATGGTGCTTTGGTAGAACGCCAGTTTATGGACAAAGACGGAAACCTTGTGCTTAACCAGGGTCCGGGAGCTGCGGTTATCAAATATTCGTATGATGAAAAAGGTTTACCGGCCGACACGAGCTATTTCGATACAAGTCTTGCCGAAGTAGTGAAATAATAACTTTTCACAATCACAAACAATATGATTAATGCCGGTTCGATTTGCAGATATCGACCGGCATTAGTTATTTTGCCTGGTACTAATTGAAAAATCAAATACAAATGAAAAAACAATTTCTTTTCCTTAGCATAGTTCTCTTCCTGGCTGTATCCTGCAGCACGGGAACCGACAAGGCCCAAAACACTTCCGAAGCATCAACAGGGGTTAAAACCGAAGTGGATTTGCTTCTTGAATACCTTGCCGAAACAGGCGATTATGTTAACAGTCGTCAGTTTCCATCGATGATAAAAGCCGAAACGGTTTACAAAAGCCTCGACAGTTCCTGCCATGTAATCGATATTCGCATTGCAGACCAATATGCAGCAGGGCACATTAAGGGGTCGGTGAATGTGCTGTTCAGCGATTTGCCTTCCTATATGGAGACAAAGATCAAGCCCTACGAATATGATAAGATAGTAATTGCCTGCGACCATGGCCAGCGCTCAAGCTATGCCACCTTGTTGCTGCGGCTTATGGGATACGGGAATGTTTATTCGCTGCGTTGGGGAATGTCGGCATGGAATCCCGATCTCGGAGGCGACCGTCCCTGGTCTGATTTGATAAGCTCCGACTATTCCAACAATCTTGAAACTATCGATAATCTGCCTGCGCAGCCGGGAGCGTATCCCTCCCCCGAAACAGGGTTGAGCAGCGGGGAAGAGATTTTCAAGGATAGGATCGCGAAAATTTTCTCCCCCGATGCAGGAAGTTTTACAATTTCTGCCGATGAAGTTTTTGAAAACCCCGACAGTTTCTACATTATCAATTACGAAAGAAAAGACAAATACGAATTCGGACATGTGCCGGGTGCGATACGTTACAAACCGGGCGGCACACTTGGTATTGAGGCGGAACTGAAAACCATTCCCGCTCACAAGAACGTGGTTGTTTATTGCGCAACAGGTCATAATTCGGCGTTTGTAGTGGCTTACCTTCGTCTGTTAGGCTATACGGCACATTCCATGAGGTATGGCAACAATTCTTTTATGCACGACAAAATGCTGCAGGAGTTAACCAGCCTTTCCTGGGAGGCGTTTACAGAAGATATGGTGAAAGACTATCCTTATTCCAAATAGCTTATTGGGCTTTACAAAAGTCAGTTTAAAGGGGGAGTTGTACAAACAGCTTCCCCTTTTTGTTTTCTATTCGCACCCGCCCACCAACTCTTTGTCTTTCTTGCTTTTTGCGGCAAAGAATCCGGTTTTGAGACTATCGGGCATGCTATTCCATTGAACAAAAAGCCGGCGGGCCTGAAATCTCTTTTCAAAAAGAGCATTTTCTCTGGGCGAAATTGTTTCTCCTTCGAATTTTGATTTCATAATTACGGTATCCCATTCATCCATTCCTCCTCCCAGGATAAACAAGCCCTCATAAGCTTTTTGCTTGCAGAGCATCCAGGCTTGTGAGGAAAGCAGCCCGTTACCGTCGCAGAAAATTGTTTTTATGTCTCCATTTGATAATGCGGCTTTATTGCCAGGCTCCAACAGATCGGCCAATGGGATATTTATTGCGCCGGGAATGCTGCCTGATTTGTATTGCCCGGACGATCTCACATCGATGATCTGCATTCCGGAATCCTGCGAAACCAACATTACTGCGAGTTCGTCGGGGGAGATAGAATAGGTTCCGGATACGAGGGTCTCGAGAATTTTTTCCGGGGGAGTAAAGGCATTGTTCCTTCCACCGAACGACATAATAAGCGAAATCAGACCCAACACGATCAGAACAACGGAAAATTTATATCGGAAGCTCATCTTTTTGTTTTGTTGTTAATGTGAATAAAGGCATTCTATTTGAACCCCGCAGGTTAGCCAAACCCTTTAATTTAACCAGCGGCAGGATTGCATAACCATGATGAAATTACAATTCAGAGGTAATATCCGGTCTTGCAAACTTCTTTTCCGCCTTTTCGGCCAGCCAGAACATCCCAACGGCAGCAAGGATCACGAGGAAAATAAAAACCCCGTCGCTGAGTCCGAGGGTAGTGGAGAGTTTCACCGGACCTTTATACCCTGCAAGGAAAATCTTTTCGAGGGAGGGGAACAGCAGGCCGAAGATATACGCGCCAAAAGCACCCCCCAGGATGTAAAACAAGGCGTCGATTTTCCCGATCGACAAAGCGCTGATGCCTGTTCCCGGGCAAAACCCACCCATTACAAACCCCGCACCCATTATTACTCCCCCGATAACCGAGGCGTAAACATAATACTGGTTTATATACACCTGTTCGAGTTCCAACATTCCAAAATATTGCAGAAACTGAGTTCCCAGCATGGCTACGATGGCAGCGGTAAAAAAGACTTTTAGCACGGTGGTGTCGTAACCGTAAAACATTCCGGCCAGTTTCCGGCTTGATGAAAATCCTGCCTGCTCAAGGGCAAAGCCGAAGCCGATACCGATTGTTATTGCGGTGATGAAGCTTAACAGGGGGGAGGAGTTTGTGAGTTCGATGAATGGTGACATGGTGATTTTGGTTTTTATTTAAGTTTTATATTTCTTAACGAGGTGTCGAGGTAACGAGGTAACGGGGTAACGGGGTAACGGGGTAATGGGCATAGCCGTCAACCTAAGGTTCTGTAAAAATTTATATCTATCTGATAATTAACGACATGGCTATTTTTTAGCCCATTCCTTTGGAGAACAGGGTTGAATGATGTAATTTCGCTCATATTAAAGAACTTTTTTTGGTTTTTTAACGGGATGCTAGTTAAGCCGAGCGTCCCGTTTTCTTTTTTAAAAATAGACATATATATTTGATTTACAAAACATTATATAAAATATATTTTCTAATCCCACATTATTTTTCTTTTTCTCCAACCAATGATTTTCTTTTAAAATTCTATTTGCCCACTCAATAAAATTAACTTTTTCTTTCTGTCCATATTTGATAGTTCTCCGTAATCGATTGGTGTTGTCAAACAAGGTCTTAAAACACTTATTAAGGCTTAATAATTTTCCCTCCCATCGATAATGATAGTTACGTTGCATCATAATTATGTTCCAATTAACTATCATCATAAGTAACTTGAAGTGCAACAAGCATAACCAGCGTTGGTATTTCATTTTACGAACATGATGTACGCCAAATACAGATTTCCATATCTTGAATATCAACTCTACCTGCCAGCGCATCCTGTAAAGGGAAGAAATTACTTCATCTGGTAATACTTCCCTGGTCACATTGGTAATGAAGAGGTTGAATCGAGCTAAAAACATATAATTCTCGCTGGTTTGACATCCCTTTTTCTTATGGTACTTTTTAACCTTTCTGATTCGCTCCTCATAAACATCATCGGGCATGAGTTCTATTGCCAACCTAAGAGGAATCTTTTCTTCATATCCAATAAATACGTCTTTGTAAATCCTCGATAGCTGACCTCTCTTCATCTGATTGTAGATAATTTTAAAATCAAGCTTTTTAAAACCCCCTGCTTCCTTCACAAAAACATTTGTTTTAACTCCTAGCCTAGAGATAAAGAAGGCTTCTCTTTTTATGATATTGGACAACGATTTAAAAGCGTAATATCCAAGATCCCTTATGATCAGGTCGCCTTTCTTTACATTTTCCATTGACTCTTGAGCATCCTTAACATCCGGTCTGTTTGCGGCTGTAAGATCCATAACTTCAATTTGACCGCTTTTTAGATCAAACTCAAATTGAATACATGCTCCTGCCTTGGAACCGCTACCCCCAGAACCAGGGAGATAATCCTTGTATTCTTGAGGAAGTTGAAAACGTGTTCCATCTTTAATAGGAACCCTGTTAAATGATCTTAGCCATCCTGCATCAATATTAAGATCTAATTCGACCGATAGCTGCTTTTCAATTAACCTCTTGATGAAAGACAGGGTATGTTCATTAAACTTTTTGTCGATTGCTTGTTTTGTGACACCTATGTTATGTTCTGACCTTGCTTCAATTGAAAGCTGGTTCAGGCTTTTCGAGGCACCAAAACTCATGTCATACATTAATAAATCAAAGAACACCGCAGGTTTCACCTTAGATTCTCGTCGATAAAACCCTGTCTCTCTGGCCGTAGCCTCTAATTCTTCTGAACTAAAAACGCCATCCAGAGGATTTTTAAAATTTGATACTAGGGTTTGACATACCCCCCTATATTACATGCATTAAAAAAATCCCTTAGGTTGACGGCTATGGGGTAATGGGGTAACGGGGTAACGGGGTGACGGAGTAACGGGGTGACGGGGTAACGGGGTGACGGGGTGACGGAGTAACGACGAGACTTAAACCTAAAATCATCATCCTGTTTCCCCTTCTGTAAGCTGATGGCGGCGCCCGTTACCTCGTTACCTATTTTTAAACTGCTCGTATGACAACTGCTGTTGCAGCTCATGGCGGCGCCCGTTACTTCGTTACCTCGTTACCTCGTTACTTCGTTACCCTGACTCGTTACCTCGTTACCTCGTTACTTCGTTACTCTATCACTTCGTTACTCTAAATCCAGTTTCTCCGAAAAAACCAGGCAAAAGCATACGCCGAGCCGAAGATCGCTATCATGGTAACGAATCCCGCGGTTGAAAGCACTGCCATTCCGGAAAGTGCTGCGCCACTGGTGCATCCGCGGGCAAGCTGGGCTCCGAATACAAAAAAAGCGCCTCCCAGGAATGCGAAAATAAGTCGGCGTGAGGAAGAGACATGCGATGGCCTCTCCACCTTAAACTTTAAACGCCCGGAATACAGACCGGAGATAAATCCCCCGATCAACAGCCCGAGAATTTCAATAACCAGCCAGTTGCTCAGGGGCTTTGCACCTCCCTCGAAATATTTGCCGAAATACAGGGAGTTGGCGGCATTGTCGGGGCTCAAGGCTCCAACCACTGAGGCTACACAATACTTAATCCCTCCGCTGGCTCCTAAACCCCGACCGGAGAAGTAAATTGCAGATAAAAGGACCAGACCCAGCATAACACCTGCCAGATAGGGATTCATATAATTCCGTTTTTTCATTGGATTGCTTTTGCCCAAATTTCGGATAAATGAACCTAATAAAAAAGGGCTTCGACTATTTGAATTTAATTTTGAAAGGGGAAAAAGAAAAGCCCCCTGCAAACTGTTGCAGAGGGCCTTTGTATTTCAGCTGACAGAGATTACTGTAACTCCGTAATGCACATTATTCTCACAGGTATGGACGGTCCGGGATAAGCCAGGCAAACTGGATAATCGGGGAAGGGATTCGATTCTGTGTCGATTTTTGCTCCTATGGAGTACTTTTTCCCGGGAACAGGCTGGAATGAACTCAGGCTTTCATCGACGCTTACAGGCTGCAGAAATTTGTTAAAGTAATAATCAGGGATGCCGGCACTTATGCTGTCTTCAAGGGCAAACCAGGTGCTGCCATAGAGACCCCAGCCACACATAGCCTCCTTAGCTGTAACAATGAGGTTGCAAACATCGCTTTCCTCAAAATTGAACTCGTATTTGTTACCTTCATACACCGACGAGTCTTCGCTGTCCCATCCGCTATAGCCATCTATCCCGATTTCCGCTTCGGTTGAACCGCTGATAAGGCTATCGAGTCTGAAAGAAAGGACTTCGGTTATGTATGCTTCGCAATTATCCCCGTTTGCATCATGGGTTATTACGATGCTGATTTTTGGAGGGTCGGAGTATAACACGGTTTCATCCCAAATAATATTGAAGGTATGGGCGGCGCATCCCCCGGAATAAGAAACGGTTACTTCAACCTTGTCGCCATTAACAACAATCGGACCCAGCTCAAACGGGTCGCTTGTTTCCAAAGAAGGGTTCGAGATTGCGTCATGGTATTCCGCAGCGTTGCTTTTTAAAATAACCGAAGAATTGTTTTCGTTTGTCGGATCTTGCTTTTCCTTATTGCAGGAAATCATGGTGGTCAGAGCCACAACAATCAGTATTGAAATAAAATTTCTCATATTTTCGGATTTAAGTGATTTTTGTTTATAAGATGAAAACTGTTGCACCAAGGTTGCGTTGATAAATTAGCTTAACGAGAAAATTACAATCTCTTAACTTATTCTTCTGCAATATCATTTCAGCTACACGGAATTCGCCTTAGGCGATAAAGTATTGCAGTAAAAATGTAAGCCCATTATGATCAATACCTCGTAGAGGTTATACAAATCAAGCAGATCAGCAAATTGTGCAAATTCCGCAAGCCCTTATTATATGAAAGTATTGTAATCTACAATGAAAAAAACTACACAGAATCATATATAAAAAAATTGTAAATTTGTAGCAATGATAAAACGAATCTATATAGATACATCTGTATTTGGAGGATATTTTGACAAGGAGTTTGCAAAAGAAACCAAACCCTTTTTTGAGAGAATATTGGAAAAACGGATTAAAATAATTGTTTCTGAGATTTTAGAACTTGAGTTATATAGAGCTCCAACTTATATTCATGATTTCTTTGAAGCAATTCCGATGGATTTGATTGAGAGGGTTGAATTAACTGCCGAAGCTCGAGAACTTGCTGAAAAGTACATTTTGGATAAAGTTGTAGGAAAAACAAGTCGGGCTGATTGTCAGCATATTGCATTGGCAACAATAAATCAGGCTGATGTACTTGTAAGCTGGAATTTTAAGCATATTGTAAATCTTGAAAGAATAAGGGGATACAATTCGATAAATTTTAGAGAAGGTTATCAAATGACAGAAATTCGGACACCAAAAGAGATATTTAACTATGAAAACGACAACTAAAAGTATCAATATAGTAAAAAAAATGCGGGAGTTGCGGGATAAATTTAGCTTTGAAATAATGGATATGACTTTTGAACAAGAGAAGGAATATATTAAAAATCAATTGGCTGAATTGAAGTTAAAAAAACATGGCAATAAACAAAACACTCACCCTTCATCTCGCTAAGGTTTTTCATCATGAATTTGGCATTCCTGCTATAACCTACATATTTCTCAACATCATCCACATAGCATAACGGCAAAGGGTCGCATTCGGAGTCATCTGGTAACTAATCAATGTTCCCGGCTACAGAATGTTTAATTTTTGCACAACAAAACACCTGAATAATGCACAATAGATTTTCTGAATAATGCACAACAGGAAATAAATTGTATGTTTGCATCCAATGTATATGCTTAATTATGAGATATATAAAAAGAATAATTTAAGCAGATTCAGTAGAAAATCTGGCGGTTTTGGGTGCAGTGCTTATAAAGGGTCCAAAATCCTGCGGAAAAACAGCAACTGCTAATCAATTTGCAAAAAGCGTGGTAGAGATGGACGGGGACAAACAGGTACCCGTTATAATGGCAACAAATCCACAACTTTTATTGTCAGGAGCTACACCAAGATTAATTGATGAATGGCAGGTACACCCGGAAATCCGGAATTTTGTATGACACGAAGAGGCGACCGGAAAGCAAAGGGGCAGTTTATTGCGTTCAATTGCAAGGAACACGGCAACACTGGTTGACAACAAAACGCTAGAGCAGGATGTGAAAACTTCGGAAAGAAATGAGTTGTCGCGCAATACAATATCCGAATACCTTGATGCGCTGTCACGCTTAATGATTTTGTATGAACAACCTGCTTTTAACCCGCATATCCGCTCATCGGCATCCTTACGAAAATCGCTAAACATTATTACCGGAACAGGAATGACCTATCGCCGACCCGACGGAATTAATGTGATCTCCCTTGCTTCGCTGGGAAAATAA
>JAIFNN010000153.1 GCA_020047715.1 Bacteroidota bacterium
TAATTATTCTATAAACCTGAAATCCGTTCCTCGCTCCGCAGAAGCTTCGCGAAGGCGATGCGGGATTTTAAAGAAGAATGCATTAGTAATTTAATAAAAAACCAATATCTGATTGTCTTAACTAAACGACATTGAATCATGAGTGTGAATTAGGGAAAAACCAAATGCTAACGAGTCTGATGAAAAGTTTATCAAGTATTAAACCTGAAATGAAATGAATTCAGTAATTGATAATGTACGCCAGGAACTACTAAAAAACAGTGAAGCGAAATTTAAGCTAACCAGTCAGAATTTTTTTAAGGAAAAGGTACAGTTCTATGGAGTCAGGACTTCCACTGTCGGGAAAATCAGTAAAGAGCAATATCGTTCTTTAAAAGATACATCAAAAAATGAAATATTTGATTTGTGCGAAATATTCTGGCAATCCATTTTCATTGAAGAAACATTCATTGCTTGCCAGTGGTCATACTTTGTTCACAAGCATTACAAACCCGAGGATTTTGAAGTTTTTGAAAAGTGGGTGAATTTATATGTGAATAACTGGGCATCTTGCGACACATTATGCAATCATACTGTCGGAGAGTTTCTTACAATGTATCCTGAATTTATTTCAAGATTGAAAATTTGGGCAAAATCAAGCAACAGGTGGGTTCGCAGAGCTGCAGCTGTATCGTTGATTATACCTGCACGACACGGGAAATTTTTGAAGGAAATTCTCGAAATCGCTGATATCTTATTGCTGGATAGTGACGATCTGGTTCAGAAAGGTTATGGTTGGATGCTAAAAGCTGCCAGCCAGGCACATCAGAAGGAAATATTCGAATACGTTCTCAGCAAAAAGTCTGTAATGCCCCGAACCGCTTTAAGGTATGCAATTGAAAAGATGCCTGGGGAGCTCAAAGCCGAAGCAATGAAAAAATAAAATCATATTTTCTCATATTTAGTTTTAGATTTCATTATTATCCCTACCTTTGTTATTCGAATAACAGTAAATCTGAGAAGCGATCATTTCATCTCTTCAAGGATTATTTTAATAACCAGTCTGATCCAAAAGAAACTCCAATGGAAAAGAGAATAGGAAGCGCTTTGATCCTCATTGAGGAAAATTCGGAAGTCTCACTTCTGAACGAAATCTTATCCCGCCACGCGCACATAATTATCAGTCGTCAGGGTATTCCCCTGCGCGAAAGGAAAATTAATCTTATATCCCTTGTCCTTGAAGGAAGTACCGATGAGATTGGTGCTTTATCCGGCCAGATCGGCAGGTTAAAGAATATCCGGGTCAAATCGTTGTTAATCCCACAAAAGGAACAAAAAAATGAAAAAGATTAGCTTGCTTTTCGCATTCCTGATGGTATGCGGTACTATTTTTGCTCAGGAACGGTCGCTTTCCGGACGTATCACTGGAAACGGATCCGAATCGGGTCTTACCGGCGCGCACATTACTATTTCCGGTTCAAATAGCAACAAGGTTTTGTTTCAGGGGATTTCCGGTCGCGACGGGGAATTTTCCGTATCAAAGCTTCCTTCCGAAAAATTGACCTTAACCGTTTCTTTCATGGGTTATCGTTTTTGGAGTGAGGTTGTAAATCTCGAAGAAGGCAATATCCCATCCATAGAAATAGTGCTGATTGCCTCCCCTGTTGAAGTTGGTGAAGTAATCGTGAGCGCATCACGACAAGACAGGATGCTGAGGGATGTTTCACTACCATTATCCTTGGTTACCATGAACCGTATCGATCAGCTTCCAGCCCTGACCATTTCAAATCTTTGTCAGGAAATGCCCGGAGTTAGTCTTGCACGTGACGGCATCTGGGCAACAAGTCTGAATATTCGCGGGCTTACTGAGCAACGGATCGTTACCCTGATCGACGGTAACCGAATTGAAACCGCAACCGATATCGCAGCCGGATTAGCACTAATCGACGTTAATGATATCGAAAGGGTGGAGGTAATCAAAGGTGCTGCATCCTCCCTTTATGGCACGGGAGCTCTTGGAGGAGTGGTAAATATAATTACACGAAAGGGGAATTATTACGATGATTTTTATGTAGGGGGAAGTGTTGTTGGGATGGCCCAAACGGTTAATAAGATGCACTCTGAAAACATCTCACTCGACCTGGCAGATGAGAAATGGTTCGTAAGACTGGCGGGAACCTACAGGGATGCCGATAACACAATGACTCCCGAGGGTGAGCTTCTGAATTCACAGTTTACCGACAATAATTTTTCCCTTAAGATAGGAGTTAAGCCATTTAAGAATCAGGAACTAAAAATCAATTATCAGAGTTTTAATGCAAGCGATGTTGGTATTCCCGGGGGAGTTGCTTTTCCCCTTACGGCATCAGCCGAATATTCCGACATCCTGAGAAACATGTTCTCAGCCTCTTATACTATCCGAAAAGAGAACGGGTATCTGAGTCAGGTGAAATTCAAGTATTTTCATCAATATATCCTGAGGGATGTGGAACTGAGACCCAGTGCTGCGGTTTTGATAACGCCCTCGGGTTACCATACAACAAACGGATTTCAGACCCAGACGGACTGGAGTTTTGGTTCAAATCACCAACTTATTGCAGGAATCGATGTCTGGCAGCGCTATCTCTCTACAGAACGTGAAAAAACAGTTCGATCGGTAACACAAGACAGCGCTGGAAATGTCACCGGAAGCAATGTTGTAATACGAGGGGAAGTTCCCATTCCGGATGCATGTTTCACCAGCGGAGGATTATACATTCAGGATCAGATCAGCCTGCTTGAGGGACGTATGGATTTGACTTTGGGAGGAAGGTTCGACATGATCAATACCCGTAATGATCAGGCTGTGGATCCTTTGTATGTTTCAAATAATGGGATTCTCAATCTAAATCCCCCGAACCAGAGAATAAGCTTTGAGGCTGACAATATTAACAATTACAGCTGGAGCGCAGATGCCGGAGCTTTGTTTCATCTTACCCCGGCGGCAGACCTTAGCCTTACCCTATCAAAATCGTACCGGGCACCCGGAATTGAAGAGAGGTTCAAATATATTGATCTTGGCAGCCTTGTGAAAATCGGAGATCCCAACTTAAAACCGGAGCAGGGTTATTTCTTTGATCTGGGAACCCGGATTTGGATGGACAAATTTCAATTAACCGGAAATGTTTTCGCCAATGCAATGTCGAACCTGATTGTTGAATCGCCTGGAATATTCGTTTATAATTACACTGCCCAACCTGAGAATTTCGATACCTTGAGCGCGCTGATCAATTCAAACGTGGAAAAGGCTTTGCTTTATGGCTTTGATGTGAGCGCAGGTTATAATGTTTATGATGGATTCACTGTAACGGCAATGGCTGGTTATGTTCGTGGGAGAAACACGCTGAAAGATACAGACCTTCCACAAATACCCGGGCTGAACGGCAGACTGGCAGTAAAGTATAAACTGGAAGGACTGCTCAATGCCGAAGTAGCGGCAAATCTTGTGGCCGACCAGGATAAAATTGCAGAAGGTGAAAAAGCGAGCAGGGGATTTGCAAGTTACGATCTGGGAATTTATTCGGTCCCGGTCAGAATCTGGGACTTCAGGTTGGAAGCTTTCGGCGGAATACACAACATCACCGACAGAGCATACATGAATCATTTATCGACCAACCGGGGGGTTGTTAAATACGAGCCGGGAAGGAATTTTTATCTGAAAATGCGGTTGAGTTTTTAAAACCTGTGCAACTCTGTGGTTAAGTATTTTTTTACCACAGAGTAACACAGGTTTTTTTTCACAGACTTACTAAGAGCGAAGGACAATTTGGATTAAAAGTATCAAACAGCCTTATGTGCCAGGAGCAGATCGTTTTGGATGTCTTCCAGATGTTCTATACCTACAGAAAGTCGCAAAGCATCCGGCTCCACTCCGGCAGCAAGTTGTTCTTCTGAACTCAGCTGTTCGTGTGTGGTGCTGGCAGGGTGAATAATCAGCGTCTTTGCATCCCCCACGTTAGCCACATGTGAAATGAGTTTTACATTGTTAACCAGTTTTTTGGCAGCTTCACTTCCACCTTTAACATTAAAAGTAAGAACTCCCCCGAAACCATGCTTCAGGTATTTTTTTGCCAGTTCATGGTACGGGCTATGCGTAAGACCAGGATAGTTTACTTTGCTTACCCAATCCTGCTTCTCGAGCCATTTTGCAAGTGCCAGAGCATTATCCACGTGTCTCTGAACTCTAAGTGAAAGAGTTTCCAGTCCCTGTAAAAGCAGAAACGCATTAAACGGACTCAGTGCATTGCCATAATCGCGCAGTCCTTCAACGCGGGCGCGGATTATAAAGGCGATATTACCGAAGGGACCGCCAGATCCAAACACATTCCAGAATACCAACCCGTGGTAGCCCTCGGATGGTTCAGTGAACTGAGGGAATTTGCCGTTGCCCCAGTTGAAATTTCCTCCGTCTACAATTACGCCACCGATGCTTGTACCGTGTCCGCCAATCCATTTGGTTGCGGATTCCACAACAACATTGGCTCCATGCTCCAGGGGACGGAAAAGATATCCACCAGCTCCGAAGGTATTGTCAACAATAAGTGGAATATCGTGTTTTTTTGCGATAGCTGCAATTCCCTCGAAATCAGGAATGTTAAACTTTGGATTTCCAATGGTTTCAAGGTAAATAGCTTTAGTTCGGCTGTCGATTTGTTTTTCATAATCGGCCGGGCTATCGGTTTTCACAAACCGGGCCTCGATACCCAGACGTTTGAACTGAACTTTGAACTGGTTGAACGTCCCCCCATAGAGGAAGGAGGTTGAGACAAAATTGTCGCCCGATTCAAGAATGTTGGTAAGGGCCAGAAACTGTGCCGACTGGCCGCTGGAGGTTGCCAAAGCAGCTACTCCGCCTTCAAGAGCAGCAATGCGTTTTTCAAACACGTCGGTAGTAGGGTTCATTAAGCGAGTGTAGATATTCCCAAACTCTTTCAGTCCAAAAAGGTTTGCAGCGTGTTCGGTGCTGTCGAAAGTGTATGAGGATGTCTGATAAATTGGCACCGCTCTTGAATGTGTTAGGGGATCGGTTTCTTGTCCTGCATGAATCTGCAATGTGTCGAAATGTAATGAATTGCTCATAATGATATAGTTTTAAATGTGTTAACAAATGAATTGGGTTTCCGGAAAGGATATGTTCCGGGCATAATGATCCGCCAAAGGCTGATCAGGCTGTTAAAAGCCGACAGATAGCAAAATACTATCTATACATAAAAAATATGTGGTGGAAAAGCATGCTTAGAAATCCGGATACAATTATGGATCCGCCTAGCACTTTAAAATTCCCGATGGGGACGATGTTGTTTTGTTGATTCATGGCATTATTGTTTATAGTTATTCCGCTTAAAGCGGAACCAGGTATTGGCACCTTTTCGTTTCCGGTAGGTTGCCAGAGGGTCATTGAGCCAGTTCTCTCGCCTCTTCTTTATAAACCTGCCCTAAAAGTAGGGGGGTGATTTACGGGAGCAAATATAAGATGATTTTATCTGAATTTCCAAATGTTTTTGTGAAAAACATAGTGCTGTACATTAAATTATTTCTAACTCATTGAAATACAGTGTTGTAAATTTGATTCCTTTTTACCAAGCTGGTTTTTCCTACCTGTCGTGACCCGAACAGAACAGTGACTTTCCCCTTTTGAAGCATTCCTTCAAATTGAGCCTCGTAAAACCTTTGAATCCACTTAGCATTGTCCATTTATTAAAAATTTGGACATTAAACTTAACAAATTATTGTTAATTTAGCAATTAAACATACCATATTTACATAAAAAGCTTAGTGCCTCACCCCGTCACCCCTTCGACAAGCTCAGGGCAGCGCCCGTCACGTCGTTACCCCGTCACGTCGTTACCCCGTCACCTCGTTACCCCGTCACCTCGTTACCCCGTTACCCCGTCACCCCGTTACCCCGTCACTTTTTAAAGCCTCACACTAATCCCCGGTCCGATCAAAATAAACCATTTCCCCTCATTCAATTTGTATCCTCCACCCATATGTAGGGGGAAGGTGAGTTTCACATCTTTTCGGGTTGGATAGAGACTTCCGATCACAACGATACCCATGTCGCGGGAAACATTCGGGTCACTGCTGAGGTTGAAGGCGTTTAGTGCCAGGAACCCGGCACCGATTTTATAGGGTTTGTATTTCCCGGGTCTTTCCTGATCGTAAAAGCTGAACTGAGCCATCATAGCCATGGAAATCCCTCCGAAATTCTGATACTGGCTGCCCGAGGTGGACTTATCGAAAGTGTTGATTAGCAATCCCGCCGGAAACGAAACGTCAATATCGAACTTGAACTCCTTCTGCACGTAAATTTCAAGCTCTTTTTTAAAAGGTTGATTTGCGTATTTTTCCTTAAGATTTTCAACACTTAGCTCAATTTTAGCCCAGTCTTCAAGATCATAGGTCTTTTTTCGGAGGTATTTGTTGAGACTGATTGCAGTAGCGGTTTCATCCCGTTTGTCGTAAAATGACGAACGGTTCGATTTTTCGCCCGGCACAATTACAATATTGTCGATATCGCGCATTTCAACAAGCTCGCCATTCTTGCCTGTAATCTTAATTGAGATTTTCAGGTATTGCTTTCCGAAGAGTTTATCAGGACCGTCAATTTTATTTCGATCGAAATCTATCACGATATCTCGGATTGTCTTGGGTGACATAAGCAATCCTTTTATTTTGGATAGAACCATATCGCCTTCACCATAATTCAGTGTGATATAGTCGAATTCGCGGGCTTCCTGAAACTCCTTAATTGACAAGGAATGCCCTGTAGGGTTACCGTTATTGAATAGTTCGATCTTCTTTTTATTGATTCCCAGAGGGATCTTTATCTTCATCATCACAAAGTTCTCGTTTCTCAGGGTGCTGTCGGGGCTTAAGTCTTCGGCGTCCTCAAATCTGAAGCGTGTTTTGTTCAGGGATGCACCCTCGATTTTCACATCTACGATTTCTCCGGGGCTGACATTTAGATTGCCCGACCAGTCGAGTCCTTCATGGAGGATGCTGATCTTTTGAATATCGGTTTTGGGAGTGATGCTGAAGTTAGTGATGTACTTGGCCTTGTCTCCATCCTTAATGAACAGGTATCCTTCAGATTCCCGATGGTAGTTGTAGACTCTTAAGATGCATAGTACACGGTTGTTGGTTAAAGGATTCTTGGTGAAAAGTTCGGCCACGAGTCCTCCGCCAGGTTCCTCCTGGTTCTCAATGCGATACGTTTTCTGCATCTCAAGTCCAGATGCATTGTCGATCTGGATTTCAACACCCTCAAGCCTTCCGTTGTCGTCAAGTGTAACATCGTTGCGGTCGATATTCACAAATCGGATCCTGCTTTGCCGAACCCAAAAATTTTGTTCAATTACCGGAAGTTTATAACTGACTTTTCCCAATGAGTCGAGAAAAGGTTTAAAGGTTTCGAGCTGCAGGCGAAGGGTTTTTTGTCCCAATCCCTTTGGAATAATATGAAGGCGAAGCTGACCAAACCTTGAAGATATCCTATAATCGACATCATCATAGCTTTGCCAGTCTGCTATGGGTTTTACGTTATCAATGTTGTCTGAAACGAGTTCGAAAATCTTCTCTTCACCGATAAATATCTCATCCCCGGTAGGAAAAAAATAGACATGGGTTTTTGTGAAGGGAAACAGTTTTACTTCATGAATTGCCAAACTGTCTGTTTTGTCTTGAATAGCAAAGCGAAACGAGAGGAATTCTGATTTGGTAAGGTCGTTGAACCTGAGCTTAAATCGCAACTGCTCGGTATCGATTTTAACCAGGGAATCGATTATGGTAAAATCCCCTGAGGGTAAAAGCATGAAATCTTCAGGTTTCCATCCATTTATGGGAAAAAGGCTAACCTCACAGACCTCATCGGAGTTGTTGTATTCGAAATATAGCTTTTTTTCATTACCCGTTAGGATCGAATTCTCAG
>JAIFNN010000021.1 GCA_020047715.1 Bacteroidota bacterium
ATAAATATCTTTTTCTTTGCCATATATGCAGCTATAACTTTCTCGGTTAAACATAAAATTTCGTCAATCACCCTTTGGTTAAAAATCCCTTTCGTCTACAACAATCAGGACAAAGAAATGTGGACTTAAGGTTTTTTCATTATTTCGAACATCGCCTTATAAAGCAACTCAGTTTTTCTTTTATCATATTTTGTTCCCAGCCATAAGCCGGTTAGCCCAAATCGCACTGGGAGATAAACTGCTCATAATCAAAATATATTAAAGTGGTCAAATTCGATCACTTTAAGTTTTACATTTTTTTAAATGTACAAATTTTGATTCTGATTATAAAATTAATGTCAATGTTTGCAGGGTGTCTCCAGGCATGAAGCACAAAAGTTTATATTTCCAACAATAATTCCCACAACACCGATTCCGCAGTGTATATCTCAAAAATAAAATCCCGTAAAAACCCCCAATAATCCTGCGGCTTTTTCGTAGTTGCACTTGCTCTATAACATGTTGAACTCAAGTGGATTTCAGGTAAAAATACTTGCCTCGCTTTGCGTTTTTCTTTATATTATTAGCCTAGGAAATAACTTATGGCACACAATAAAAATCAAGACTAAAATGACTGAAAAAAAACAACTTAGGGAAAAGATCATCTCCCTGCTTAAAAGCAAAGGGAGCTTGTATCTTGGGGATATCACAAAGGAAATTTCGGTATCGCCGCAATCGGGCTACAAATACATCGAGGAACTTATGGAAGAGGGCATCGTAGTGCATCAGCCCAATTCACTTAAAATTACACTTGCCTGAAAAGGGAGAGGTTTTATTTCCGATAATTAGCCAATACAGAGTGAACTGAATGCTCAACGTGCATAGAAATATTTTTTGAATCAATTGCGCTGAACCGATACCTGCGGTTCAGCCTCATAGCTATTGTCTTTCTACTTTCACCCTCAGCAAATTTTCCAGACTAAAAATCCCTTACCGGCACTTGCCTGTTATCCCTGATCTGCCTTAGAATATATACCTTAAACTGGTTTTCGGTTACGTAAATCAACATAACCTTTTTTGGGGGCAGAATTTCCAGAAACTTTTTGTGGTAGCTTTCAATCAGGATGGTTTCCTGATTCTGGTAAAGAATAAACTTGGTAAGTGCATCCTGTACCTCAGTGTCCGACATATTGTCTTTGTTGGTTGCAATATACTCGTAAAGCACTTTCCTGTCGCGGTTAATCCGATCCTTACGGTTGGAGAAATCGTTATAAATTGGCCAGAAACGCTCTGCCTCGGTCTTTGTGAGCGAGAGTTCCCGCGTAAAGAAAGCAACTTTTTCCGCCTCGAGTTTGTCGCTTTTCTGTGCGAAAGCTTTATCTGCAAAACCCAGAAAAAGAGTGAGGATCAGAAGAGCCGGGCTAAGTTTGGTAATGATATGCATAATGTTTTTGTTAAAGTTCTTGCATTAATATTTCTATGTCGGCATCCTCAAGCAGAAGATACTCGATCATCTCGTCGGTATTGTTGTTTTCCGGAGAAGGGAACGATTTGTTCTCCGGGGCAGTAGCGCTTTCCTGTGCACTGGTTTGTGAGTACAATTCATACAACATGTCTTCATCAAGGTCTTCCAGGGGGAAATCCGACAGATCGGCAATTTCGGTTTGCTGAATGCCTTTCTTGATTTCCTGCGTGTCGAGCACGAATTTTATTCCAATATAGCTTATAAACATCAGGCCGATAAACGAGGCAGCGGCTGCAAGCTGTGGGAGCATCAGGGAACGTATCGTAGGCTTCTTAGGCTCAGCCTGCTTTTCTTCCAGCAGCCTGGCCTGCACTTGCCCCGGCAAAGCGTCAAAATAGCCTTCCGGGACCTTAAACCCGCTGTCGGATTTGTGATCCTTAAGAGAGAAACTATTTTGCTTTTTTGGGCTCATGATATTTTTTATCTTTGACATGTAAAAATAAGAATGGTTTAATCCTTGTTCATATATTTTTCAATTTTTTTAACGGCATGATGGTACGAAGCCTTCAGGGCCCCTACGCTGGTATCCAGAATCTCTTCCATCTCCTCATACTTCATCTCGTCGAAATACTTCATGTTGAACACAATCCTTTGCTTTTCGGGAAGGGTGAGAATCGCTTTCTGAAGTTTGGTCTGAATGTCGTCGCCATCAAAAAACTGATCCGACACAAGGGTCTCCGAAAGACTTTTCTCAACTCCGGCCCAGGGAACAAAACTGGCCCTTTTCTTTTGCCTCAGAAAGCTTAAGGCTTCGTTGGTGGCGATCCTGTAGAGCCATGTGAACAGATTCGAGTCTTCCCTGAAATCGGCCAAGCCTTTCCACGCTTTAATGAAGGTGTTCTGCAATACATCATCGGTGTCGTCGTGGCTGATCAGTATTTTCCGGATATGCCAGTAAAGCCTTGTCTTATACTCGCCAACCAGAATGTTGAATACATAATCCTGGTTAGTGCCATTTTTAAATAAGTTGACGAGTTCCTTTTCAGAATGTTTTGGCATATTCGATCTCAGCGTCCTGTTTGGTGTTTTGACGTTTGGTTTTACCTAAGGTTTAATCATAGGAACAATATTTTTAAAATCCGGCAGCAAAGAATCCAAAAACCCGGTTGGGATTGGGATGCTCCAAAAATCGCAAAAAGCAAGAATCCCCCGAAACAGAAAACAGCCGGGCCTTAGTTGGTCTCCACATTAAATATCTCACCGGCTCGTACTTCAAAGTTCTTCTCAACTGTAAACGATGAGCTTTTACTGGCCGCCGACCTGAAAACAAGCCTGTACAAACCTGGTTGCAGCAGTACCGTCTGCTGCCGGAGAGCCGGATTCAGGTTGTAGACCCATTTCTGGTCGTTATCCGTCATGATATAAATGCTGCCGAAACCATTGGCCGTCCCAATGAAGGTTACAGTTCCGGGTTGGGGAACTTCGATGGTTGTGGTGTGGCTCTGTTTGATTTCAATGTCTTGTATCAATAACCTGGGCAAAACAGGTATTTCGGCATCGTATTTTCCCACCAGGTACTTTTCGATCTTTCCGATTTCCTGATTCACCAAGGTCTGCATCTCCCCGGCTTTTCTGAGGGTTATCAGCAACCCGTCATAGGGCTTGCCTTTTGGGGTTTTTATCTGCAGGTAACCCTGAGGTGCATTGATGGCAATAATGGTGTGTTTGCCGGGGATGATCTCAATGCTGTCTCTTTCAACCGGGGGAACGGTATGAACCTTTAGCCTGTATTTTACCAGGTGATCAAGAAAGAGTGTATCGGGATTTCCTTTGTGGTTAATGGTGTGCACCAGATTGTATTTTATCTTGCCCGAGAAGTTGTCGTAAAAAGTCATGTTGACATTTGTCTCGGTTGGAAGTGCTTTGGTGTCGAGCAGGTTCACCTGGGTTGTGGTGGTGTTTAACACCTGGGAGATTACTACGCCCAGCACCTCGCGGAACTTGTCTTCGTTCTGGGCATTGAAATAGTACCCGAGGCAGTCGAACGATTCGTGGAACCCGGGATCAAGGCCGATACCAATGATAAAGGGCTTCAGAACAATTCCCTTTTTCTGCAGTTCGAGGGAAACAGCACATGGGTCGCCGTCGCAGGCTTCGATACCGTCGGTTATCAGGAGGATGATATTTCGGCAATCGTTGCATTCCGGGAAATCGCCCTGAGCCAGAAACAGAGAATGGGCAATCGGGGTTGTTCCTTTTGGAGTGATGAATTTCAGTTTCTGGCGTATCCGTGATGCATTCTCGGGCGCAAAAGGAACTTCGAGCCGGGTGTCGCTGCAATCCTGAGGAGGCACAGGGCTCTGATGACCGTATATGCGGAGTGCCATTTCAACATTATCGATTTTTTGAAGACTGTCGACAAGGTCGATGAGAATATTCCTGGCAATATTCATTTTATTGTCGCTCTCCCAGGTGCCCGACATGCTTTGGGAGGCATCGAAAATGAAAAGTATGCGGGTAAGGGTTTTGCTTTTCAGGGGAAGGGGCTCCTGAGCGTTTAGGTCTGTATGGATCAGTAATCCTGCAGCAAATAATGGAATGAAAAGGTATTTTATTCCGCCGAGTAATTTTCTATGCATTTAGCCATTCATTAAATTGGAGAGTTTTTCTCTCAAATAACGAATAAAAATAAGGTTTATTGGTTTGAATTTTAAGGGGATAGGGGATAAGTTTTAAACAGCTTGCTTTTTGTCGTCAAACAACAAAGGCAGCAAGGTTCGCAAGGTATTAACTTTCAGTTTATTACCTATTGATATCCTTGCTGCCTCTGAGTTGTTCTGCAGCCAAAAAAATATGGTTTCCGGCTACTATTCCGGGGTGTGAAATTATTTCACGTCCTTAATGAACCTGATACCCGCACTATTTTTTAACATTTGCCAAGAACTCCAGAGCCTTCTTCGCAACGCTTTCAGGCGAGAATCCAAGTTTCTCATCCAACACGGTGTAGGGGGCAGAAAATCCGAAACTTTCCATACCGATTACCTTTCCTTTGGTTCCTACAAGTCCGGCCAATGTCACAGGCAAACCTGCAGTGAGTCCGAGGGTAGGCAGGTTGGCAGGCAGCACTTCGCGCTGGTAGGCCGGATCCTGGTCGCGGAACAGTCCCTCAGAAATGGCGGAAACGATTTGAATATTTAGTTTCTGCTTCTCTTCCATGATCTGCGCGGCAGCAACAAGGGTAGCTACTTCCGAGCCGCTTGCAACAAGAACGAGGTCGGGAAGGCTGTCTGATTTCTTAACGATATAGGCACCCTTGTCGGCTTCAAGCGCATCTTTGTAGCGTTCGGACCCGGGCTTGGCCGGAAGGTTTTTGATGTTCTGGCGCGAAAGGATAAGTCCGGTAGGCGTTTCGGTGTTTTCCAGGGCCATCTTCCATGCCACGGTGGTCTCCGGAGCATCGGCAGGACGCAGCACAAGCATAGCCCTGTCGCCGTGATGATTTTTGATATGTTCCATCAAACGAATCTGGGCCTCCTGCTCAACGGGCTGATGGGTAGGGCCGTCCTCACCCACACGGAACGCATCGTGGGTCCAGACATACTTCACGGGAAGACGCATCAGCGCGGCGAGACGTATGGCCGGTTTCATATAATCGGAAAAAACAAAGAAGGTGGCGCACACCGGGATAACTCCCCCGTGAAGAGCCATTCCGTTTGCAACGGCTGCCATGGTGAGTTCTGCAACGCCTGCCTGGAGGAATGCGCCGGAGAAATCGCCTTTGCGGAAAGCCTTTGTGTATTTCAGAAAACCGTCGGTTTTATCGGAGTTCGAGAGATCGGCCGATGAGACGATCATGTTTTCGATTTTCTGGGCGAATTCACCAAGAACCGCAGCCGAAGCGGCACGGGTTGCGATATTCTCCTTTTGCTGGATGGCAGCGAAATCAATGGCGGGAACCTGTCCGGAAAGGAAAAAGTCGAGTTTCTCGGCCAGAGCGGGATTGGCCTGCCTCCATTTTTTCTCTTCAGCCTTTTTCTCTGCGGCTGCCTTCTTTTTGTTATTAAGGACTTCTTTGTAGAATTCCTCTACTTCGGGGAAAATACGGAAGGGATCCGTGGGGTTTCCACCCAGGTTCTCAATTGATTTCTCAAAAGATGCTCCGGCTTCGCCCAAAGGCATACCGTGTGTGGCGGTCTTGCGCTCGAAACTCTCGCCGCTGGCGGTTACTGCCCCTTTGCCCATAATGGTCTTGCCAATAATAAGGGTGGGTTTCTCATCCTCCTGAAGCGCGGCATTTAGGGCCTTGCGTATCTGGGCATCGTTGTTGCCGTCGATTGTAATTACGCTCCAACCCCAGGCAATGTATTTGGCTGCGGTGTCTTCACTGGTAACTTCCTCGGTTTTTGTGGAGAGCTGAATGTCGTTCGAATCGTAAAACATAATCAGGTTGCTCAATCCCAGAAAACCAGCCAAACGACCTGCTCCCTGCGAAATCTCTTCCTGAACACCACCGTCGGAGATAAAGGCATAAGTCTTATGCGCCATCCATTCTCCAAACCGGCTAACCAAAAAGCGCTCGGTAATAGCTGCGCCAACAGCCATGGTGTGACCTTGTCCCAAAGGACCTGAAGTGTTCTCAACACCTCTCTCTACATCAACTTCAGGATGGCCGGGAGTAGGACTGCCCCATTGGCGGAAATTCTTGATGTCCTCAAGCGTATATTTTCCAATAAGCGTTAGTATCGAATAGAGCATGGGCGACATGTGGCCCGGATCGAGAAAGAAACGATCGCGCTGCGCCCATTTCATATCGCTGGGATCGAAATTCAAATATTCCGAATATAAAATATTCACGAAATCGGCGCCGCCCATTGCACCTCCGGGATGTCCGGATTTGGCTTTTTCTACCATTGAAGCGGCCAATATCCTGATGTTGTCGGCTGCCCTGCTACTAACTGAATCACTCATAATTGTTTGTGTTTAATATGTAATCCTATGTTTTTAAAGACCCCAAAATTAGTATTTTCTCGCAAAAGAACGCATTAAAACAACTGTATTTTAAGATCAAATTTATCCGGTAAATCAGATGGGATTCCTCTCTGTGCTCTGAAGGGCATGCGAATTTTTTGTTTCACGCAATCCCGACAGCCAGCTGTCGGGACGCAAAGTTCTGTCGAGTCCAATTCCCTCATAGCCGAAGCTGTGACAGATGCAAACCCTAAATGCTTGCTTTTTAAGCTGCGAAATGATTTTCGCGTGCAAATAATCGCCCTTTTCTGCTACCTTTATTTGGAAAATCCCGTCGCAAAGCAACCCGATGACAGATTTATGCATCTGTGAAGGTGTGCGAATTGTTGTGGGAATAGGCAATATTCCGATAATGACAACGTTTTTTGTATTTTGAATCCAATTATGAAGAAAATCATCCTGTCGCTCTCAATCCTTCTGCTCTGCACCGGGATTGCACACAGCCAGAAATTCACCCTCAGCGGTTATGTTCACGATGCTGCAACTGGCGAGAAACTCATTGGCGCGAATGTTTTCAGCAAATCGGACCTAAATGGTACCATAACCAATGCATATGGATTTTATAGTTTCTCTTTGCCGGCCGGAGAGTATGAGCTTTATTTCAGCTATGTGGGGTATGAGACAAAAATCCTAAAAGTAAATCTGATCAAGGACCTTCAGGAAGTCATCGAGCTTCAGCCTGCTATAAAGCTGGAGGAGGTTGTTGTAACTTCCGAAGCATGGAACAAGTCGGTGGAGTCGACCCAGATGAGCTCGATTACAATTAATGTTCAGGATATCAAAAGCATGCCTGCCCTGTTGGGTGAGGTGGATGTTATTAAATTCATTCAATTACTTCCGGGAGTGCAGTCAGGAACAGAAGGCGCAGGGGGGTTATATGTCAGGGGAGGGGGACCCGACCAAAACCTGATACTTCTCGATGGGACGCCTGTTTACAACGCATCCCACCTTTTTGGTTTTTTCTCGGTGTTCAATGTGGATGCCATCAATAATATCGAGTTGATAAAAGGCGGATTCCCCGCCCGTTACGGAGGAAGACTTTCTTCGGTATTGGATATCAGCCTTAAGGAAGGTAACATGAAGGAATTCAAGGGAACCGGCTCACTTGGACTGATATCCTCCAAGCTTACCCTGGAAGGCCCTATTGTAAAGGATAAAACCTCATTCATTGTATCAGCCCGGAGAACCTACCTGGATTTCCTCATTCAACCTTTCCTCAGATCCCTTGGCGGACAGGATGCCTCTTCCTCACAAGGCTATTTTTTCTACGACCTGAATGCGAAAATCAACCACAAGTTCTCGAACAAGGATCGTTTGTACCTGAGTGTTTACAGCGGAAGCGACAAGTTCTACCGAAAGCAGGATCCCTACACCTATCTGTACGACGGGAACTACTTTTCGGAAGAGTCCAAGGCCGATCTGGGCTGGGGAAACGTAACCTCCGCCCTTCGATGGAACCACCAGTACAATAGCAAACTGTTCAGCAATTATACCTTAACCTATAGTCGGTATAACTTTAAGGTTCAAAACTACATGGAAGAAATTGCTGAAACCGACTCAGGGACTTTTAACCAAATCAATTCTCTGAAATTCCTTTCCGGCATAGAGGATTTTACCGCCAAGGTCGATTTCGACTATATCCCCGATCCCAACCATTATATCCGCTTCGGACTGGGCAATACCTATCATACCTTCAAGCCCGGTGCAACGGCGCTTAAAGTGAACGATGCGGAGCTTGAGGACGTCGATACCATTATTGGAGAGGATTTTATCCCTGCCAACGAGATTTCGGCCTACATTGAAGACGATTATAAAATCTCTGCCAACCTAAAGGCAAATATTGGTCTGCACTATTCAGGATTCATCGTAAATTCGAAGTATTACAACTCACTTCAGCCCCGGCTGGCATTCAGGTATCTGTTAAGCGAATCCCTTTCCCTGAAAACCTCCTATTCTTTTATGCAGCAGTACATACACCTCCTTACCAACAATAATATCGGTTTGCCCACGGATCTCTGGGTGCCGGCCACCGACAAGATTCTGCCCCAGAAGTCGCATCAGGTGGCCATCGGCGTTTCCAAAAGCTTCAACGAAAGCTACAAGCTTTCTGTGGAAGGGTATTACAAAACCATGCAAAACCTCATAGAATTCAAGGATGGGGCTTCCTTTCTCGGGGCGGATACAAAATGGGAGGATAAAGTTGAGGCCGGAAAAGGCTGGTCGTACGGAGCGGAAGTTTTATTTGAGAAGAAGCTGGGCAAACTCACGGGCTGGGTAGGTTATACCTTTTCGCGAACCGAGCGGCAGTTTCCCAATATCAACGAAGGAGAGATCTTTCCCTATAAATACGATCGAAGGCACGATGTTTCTGTGGTGGTTTCTTTCCCTCTTAACGAGTCGTGGGATTTTTCTGCCAGCTGGGTTTATGGCACGGGCACGGCGCATACCCTTCCCACGGAAAGATATTTTGGAAACAGCAATTCTTACGGTGGGTCTTCATTTTTCGGGGGAGGTTATGGCGATTTTTATCTCTATCCTACCCAATCGGACGATTTTAAGGGCGAATTGGAACACATCGATTCAAGGAATTCAATACGGGCAGCCGATTACCATCGTTTGGATATAAGTTTCCAGAAAACCAGAGAAAGGAAATGGGGCGAAGCAACCTGGGCGTTGGGCGTATACAACACCTATAACCGGAAGAACCCCTTTTACTATTATATCGGAAGAGATAGCAGAGGAAATAGGGCGTTACAGAGGGTAAGCCTGTTTCCTTTTATTCCATCGGCGACCTACAGTTTTAAATTTTAAATATTATTGTGATGAAATCCAGATATATTATTTTCTTCCTCCTATCCTTGCTTTCCCAGGCTTGTGAAACAACCGAGAAAATCGACGATTTCCCCCTGCGCCCTTCCAAACTGGTTGTAAACTGTTTCTTTAATTCCGACAGCATTTGGGAGTTTCAGGTTAGCAAAAGCTTATCGGTGCTCGACAACGCGGAGCTCAAGCTGATCAAGAACGCTAATGTGAAAATATTCAGGGAAGGAACCCTTTTCGATAGTATACTTGTTGCCGATGACGACGGAAGGTACAGGACTTCCAACAATTTGCCCCAGGAGGGAAAGGAGTTTTCTATTGAGGTTTCATCCCCTTCATTTAAAGAGAAACTGTATGCCAGGGATATTGTACCTCAAAGGGTAGAGATTAGCGATGCGAAAATTATAATTACCGATTCTGCTTTTTATGGGAACGAATATTACAGCTACGGTTATATGAATGGCTCCTTTGAAATTTCCTTTGACGATCCGGCTGATGCAGCTAACTACTACGAAATCAAAGTTTTTTATTTGGATTCAATATTTAGTTTCCCCGAAACTGGGCCTGTATTATCCTATATTGCAAAACGGATGATTGGAATCGCAAGCGATGATCTTTCAGTAGTAAACCCATCAGATTATGCTACTTCTTCCCTCCTCATAAATGATTACTATTTTGACGGGCAGCGGAAAAGCTTATCATTGGATTTTAACGATTGGAGTGCTCAAAAGAGAAAGGGCTACTACCTTGAGTTAATAAGCTTAAGCCGTGAGGGATACTTGTACCAGAAAACGATTGCGGATTACGACAATTCCCGGGGAGACCCTTTTTCTGAGCCTGTAATGATTTACAGCAACATCGAAAATGGCTATGGAATCTTTTCCGCATATTCCAGGAGCATTTACTCCTTCGAAACCCACTTTTAGCAATTCGAAAAACAACACCGAATCGATATAGTCTTTACCCATTTTATCCCAGTTGCTGAATCCGCACAAAAAATGTACTTTTGCAAAAATTTAAAAATACGGAACTATGGGTTTGCAATGCGGAATTATTGGGATCACTAACACGGGAAAAACCACGCTGTTCAACTGCGTCTCGAATACTAAGGCCGAATCGAGCAACTTTGCTTTTAGCTCCAGCAAATCCAATATCGGGATTGTAAACGTCCCCGATCAGAGGTTAAATGTTCTGAGGGACATGGAAAAACCCCTGAAGCTGATACCGGCAACCGTCGAGATTCTCGATATCCCCGGCCTCACCAAAGGCTCCAGCACCGGAGAAGGGATCGGCAACAAATTCCTTGCCGACATCCGTAACACAGATGCCCTGATTCATGTGCTGCGCTGCTTCGACGACGAGAACCTGGCCCATATCGAGGGAAGCGTAAACCCGGTGCGCGACAAGGAAACTGTTGACCTCGAACTGCAGATCAAAGACCTCGACTCGGTAGAAAAGAAAATCCAGAAACTCGAGCGTGCAGCCAAAACGGGCGACAAGGATGCTAAGCGGGGAGTGGAGGTACTGACGGTTTACAAGGATCATTTCGAGAATTTCCAGTCTGCCCGCACCGCCCCGGTTTCCGATGATGACAAAAAATATATCGAAGACCTGTTTCTCCTTACCGAAAAGCCGGTGCTTTATGTGTGTAACGTTGACGAGAAGTCGGCCATAAACGGCAACAAATATGTTGATGCGGTTAAGGAAGCAGTGAAGAATGAAAAAACCGAGGTGCTGGTTATTGCAGCAGCCCTGGAAGCGGAGATCTCCGAGCTTGAAGACGAGCAGGACCGGCTTGCCTTTTTGCAGGATCTCGGATTGAAAGAACCTGGTGTAAATAAACTTGTCCGTTCGGCTTATTCACTGCTCAACCTGCAGGCGTTTTTCACAGTTGGACAAAAAGAGGTAAGGGCATGGACCATTCGCAAAGGAATGACTGCTCCCCAGGCAGCAGGGGTGATTCACAGCGATCTGGAACGGGGATTTATCCGGGCCGAGGTTATGAAATACGACGACTACGTAAGGCTGGGGTCGGAACATGCATGCAAAGAAGCAGGGAAACTCGGAGTTGAGGGGAAGAACTATATCGTAGGCGATGGGGATATTCTGCACATAAGATTTAATGTTTAGAAAATCACTCTGTGTTACTCCCTTTTCATCCTCTGAAAGCCTGCGTAATTAATTGTTGCACAGAGAAAAAGGGTCCCGGAGTTTGTTTAGAGGGAACCCAACAAACATGACAAAGTTTTCTAATGAGGAAAATTCCTGAAATATTTCTATTGGTTTTTCTGCTGTTTCAGGTAGCAGCCTATTCACAGGATGATAGCAGGGAGAAAAGCATAAATCTTGCAAGTTCCATCCTCTCCTCCCGGGGAGAAGCCTATATTGCCATACCTTCTTCCCTTCGAAAATCATTTCTCATGGAAATGGCGGGTATCGTCCCCGACAAACAAACCGACAGTCTTAGTTTTTTCTATATTGACTCTGAGCAATTCAATTGGATACGAAATGCCGGAATTGATTTTGAAGTTCTCACAGCCCCGTCCATGCTGGCCCCGGTCAGGATGGCTGCGGATCTGGATGATGTTTTGGCGGGAGAGGCATATCCAAGCTATCAGCAATATCTCGATCTTATGAAGCGGTTTGGGGAAACCTATCCCGATCTTTGTGCAATCGATACCATCGGGGTCTCAATTGGCGGCAAACTGATCCTTTCTGCCCGCATACAAAACGGCAATTATACCGGGGGAGAGCGACCGATTGTTTTCTACTCATCCACGATGCATGGTGACGAGTCGGTAGGATATTCGCTGATGCTGATGCTGATTGACGATGTTTTGAAGAACGCAGCAAGCTCTCCACAGATTTCCACGATCCTGAATGAAGTGGTTCTGATCATAAATCCTCTGTCGAATCCCGACGGGACTTATTTCCAAAGCGATGTCAGCCTTTTTGGCGCGAAAAGATACAATCTAAACAACGTCGACCTGAACCGCAATTTTCCCGACGTGAGGCTTGGGATGGATTACTCATCCCTTGGAATGGAAAAAGAAAACCTGGCCATGGTGAAGTATATGGAGAAATTCCCGCCATCGCTCTCCGCCAATTTCCATACCGGCGCCGAAGTATTGAATTATCCCTGGGATTCCTGGTATTCCAATGAACGTAAACACGCCGACAACGAATGGTTTATTGAAATCTGCAAAGACTATGTGCAAGCGGCCAGAATAAGCGATCCGTCCTACCTCAGGCTTTACCCGGAAGGTTATGTGTTTGGATCGGACTGGTATTGGATTCCCGGTGGAAGACAGGATTTCGTGACCTATAACCTGAGGGGAAGGGAACTTACCATTGAATTGTCTGATGTTAAACTCCCTGCCGTCTCTCAGATTCCTGGTTTATGGAATAAAAATCATAATGCTTTGTTGATTCTTATTGAGAAGGCCGGAGATGGAATTTTCGGAACCATAACCGACAGCCTTACTTCTGAAGCCATTGGGGCCAAAGTTGAAATCCCCGGATATGATCAATATGAATCCAATATTTTCAGCCATAGCCTAACCGGCAATTTTTTCCGTTTTTTGCCTCAGGGGAGTTATGAGCTGGAGATTTCTGCGGAGGGATACGTTTCTAAGTTGGTTGAAGTTGAGGTATTTAAAAACCAGCGAACGGAAATCGGAATTCAACTGGCGAAAATTGGTGGCGAAGAACCTTCGGATCAGGGGGTTTTGGTGAAATCGAGTCCTGGTAATCACGAGCTGTTTATTGAACTGAAAGGAGACGGGTCTGAGGTCTTTTCGGCAGACTTATATGATCTGACGGGGAGGATTGTCCAGGAGAATATATTTATAGGGAGTTCAGGAACGGTTGGCGGGGCAATGTTTCGGGGGATTTATATTCTGAAAGTCAAGTCGGCACAGCAGTCTGTCAATAGGCTTGTTTTTCTTTAGGCCTTGCCCGGCTATATAGATATCGAATGGCAGTAGGCCAGTTCCGATATTTAAATGTTTCATGTCGGTAATTCGATAATCTAAATAGACACAAAAAACTTCGCTTTTTGAAATAGCATGGGCTTACCGTTTGTTTGAGCTAAGTGCAGGCTATTATTACTCAACTGTGAGTCGCAGATGTCGGCCAAGACCTTCTCGGATTATCCTGGTTAATGTAGAGAGTCTTATATCAGAAGCGTCATTTTCAATTCTTGAAATATAAGTCTTTGTTGTTCCGCATTTTTCAGCAAGCTGCTCCTGTGTCATTCCCTGCTCTTTGCGAAGTTCCTGCAACATTGCGCCCAATTTAAATGATTCAAACCCTGCTTCAAATTCTTCCCTTTCAATTGTTCCCCTTTTCCCGTATTGTTTATCCAAATGATCAACAAAAGAGGTCAGGTTGCTATTTTCTTTTTTTTTCATCGAAGTATTGTTTTTTTATTTTTTCCGCCAGTTCAATTTCACTCTTTGGAGTTTTCTGAGATTTTTTTTGAAAACCGTTTACTAGAATTATAAGTTTGCCCTCATCAAAAAAGCTGAAAACTCTGTAAATATTAGTTCCGACTTCAACTCTAACCTCAAAAATACCTGTAGAGTCTTCCAAATGCTTAAAATATTTAATTGGCACTCTGTCAATTGTTCCAATCAACTTAAGTGTCCAGTTGAACTATCTTTTAACTTCAGGTTTCAGAGTATCAAAAAAGTCCAAATAGTAGTTCTTGTAATAGAAAATATCTCTGATATATTTTTCATTCATGGCGCGAAGTTAGCTAATTAGGTAACGGTATCCAAATAATCCGATTTCGTTTTTACTTGTTATTCTAAAATTATTACGCGGCTCCTCCTCCATAGTTATTACGAAGGAGGGGGCTCTGCCGCTTGGAAAAATTTTTGCTTTTGTGGGCAAAGGTGCAACGTAATGCATTTTTTATAGAAAAAGCCTAAGTCCACCGCACAATAATATTTGTAGATAAGTGTTTGTAGAAGAGGACAAAGGTACAAGGCCATTTATTATTTGTAGACAAATGTTTGTGGAAGAGGCCAATGGTTCAGAGCACCGGAACATTTAGGGTAAGGCTTTATTCTATAAATATGATCCCCCCAATTGTTCAAAACAAAAACCCGCAATAAAACTTTTACGATTATATTTGCTCTCTGAAATTTTTACTGAATGAGATATATACTATTAACATGCATTCTGCTGCTTTCCGGCATAACTGTTTTCTCCCAGAATCCCACAGTACCCTCGGAAAAACCAAAATTAATCGTCGGGATTGTTGTTTCCGAAATGCGTTATGATTATATCACCCGTTACTGGGACAGATTTGGCGAGGGAGGATTCAAACGTCTTGTGAATGGCGGCACCTATTGTAAAAATACGCATCACGATTATCTGATTTCCGAATCGGGTGAGGGTTTTGCCTCCATCGCTACCGGTGCCTACCCCGACGTTCACGGCATTGTTTCGGATTACTGGTACGACCGGCTGCGCGATAAAATCACCTTTTGCGTGAGCGACGAGAGTGTCAACACCACCGGGGGCGCCTATGAGCAGGGAAGATACTCTCCCAAAGCTATGCAGACATCCACCTTGTCGGATCAGGCAAAAGTTGCAGGACAGTTTAAGCCCAAGGTTATTTCGATTTCATTGGACGCCCGGGCCGCGATACTCTCCGGCGGACATTCGGCCAACGCTGCCTATTGGTTCGATGGTGAAAGAGGGAGTTTTATAAGCAGTTCTTACTATCTCGACAGTCTGCCTGCCTGGGTCAATGAGTTCAATTCGAAATCCTTTGCCGACATTTATCTACAACGCCTGTGGGAGCCTCTTTTCCCCATAGAAAACTATACCGGTAGTTTGCCCGACGACAATAAATACGAAACCGGTTTTGCAGGGAGGCGTGTTTTCCCTTATGATCTGAATAAAATGAGTTTCCTTAAAAAGGGCCAACGCAATTTCGACCTGTTGAAATTCACCCCTTACGGCAATTCTCTCACCAAAGATTTTGCTATTGCGAGTATTGTTAGTGAGGATCTGGGAAAAGACAATCATACCGATTGGCTGCAGATTGGCTTTTCGGCAACGGGTTTTCTGGGGGATAAGTATTCATCCGCATCCATAGAGATTGAGGATTCGTATCTGAGACTCGATAAAGACCTTGAGCATTTCCTGGCCTTCCTCGACGAACAGGTAGGTATGAAAAACGTCTTGGTTTATCTCACGGCCGACAATGCCATGGCCGACGACCCTGCTTTTTTATCCGATCAGGGAATGCCTGCCGGTTACTTCAACTACAACAGTGCCATGTCGCTGCTGGGAACCTACCTAAACCTGATTTATGGGAAAGGGGAGTGGGTGAAGTTCTATTATGCACAGCAAATCTATCTTAACCGCGATTTAATTGAACAGTCGAAACTCTCGCTCCCGGAATTCCAGAATGTGGTTGCGGCCTTTATGATTCAGTTCGAGGGCGTATCAAATACGCTTACTTCCACCAACCTGATGACAAACAACTATACCCGCGGCTTTTTCGAAAAAATACAGAAGAGTTACAGTCAGAAACGTTCGGGTGATATTCTCTTGCACCTGTCGCCCGGATGGACAGAGAAAGGCGCTGCCAAACAATATGCCTCAGCGTTTCGCTACGATACACATGTGCCGCTGATTTGGTATGGCTGGAAAATCAAACGTTCGAGTATTTACCGCCCGATCTCCGTTACCGACATTATGCCCACAATTGGCGTGTTTCTCGATATCCCGCGAAGCGGAAGCCTTGAGGGTAAACTGATTGACGAGCTGTTTTAGGGAAAGAGGCAGGGTGTTAACCTTTCAAGTCATGATGCAGGAATCTCCGTATTTTTAAATTTGCAAACATTTTTGTACTTTCGAATGTTCTTGACAACAGATATTAAAAATTATGATAAAAAGGCTTTTGGTTATTTTTCTCTTGATGGTGTTGCTAATCCCATCGGCCGGATTGCAAGCGCAGAAAAGGTACTGGATCTTTCTTTCGGATAAGGACGGGGTTGAGTTTGATCCTTACCAGTATTTCGATCCTGCAGCAATACAGAATCGTATCGTCAAGCAAATTCCCCTGGTACAGTTTTCCGATATGCCTCTCAGACAGGATTATCTGGAAGGGATTGAGTCGATCGCCGGAAACCTGGGCACTTCCAGTCGCTGGTTCAATGCGGTTTCTGTGCAGGCCGACATGTCGGAATTGCGCAAGATTTCGAGCCTGCCCTATGTTCTTGAAGTCAGGGAAATCCTTATGGTTTCGAGGGAGGCCGACGAGGACTTTGACCCGGAGATCGACTTTGAGGACGATCAGCTGAGATCGTTGCAGATCAATGCTTTTGGGATAAAACATTTCGAGGAAATGGGAATTGATGGAACCGGCGTAAGGATTGCTGTTTTCGACGGCGGTTTTCCCGGAGTAGATACTTCGCCCATGTTCCGGCACCTTCGCGAGTCGGGCAGAATTATTGCCACTTGGGATTTTGTTAAAAACAAAGAGTTTGTGTACGATTATTCCTCCCACGGAACCAGTGTTATGACCTGCATAGCGGGAATTATGGACAATAAGAAATTTGGGCTTGCCCCGGGAGCCGAGTTTTTGCTGGCTCGTACCGAAGTTACCCGCGAAGTTTTTTCTGAAGAGGAAAACTGGCTCGCAGCAGTCGAATGGGCCGACAAAAACGGGGCCGACATCATAAGCAGCTCGCTGGGCTATACCTTTAAAAGATACTTCCCCCGTCAGATGGACGGCCAAACCACCCTGGTTACCCGGTCGGCGAACCTGGCTGCATCAAAAGGCATGCTGGTTATCAATGCGGCAGGAAATGACGGGGATAAGAAATGGCAGGTGGTGGGTGCCCCCGCCGATGCCGACAGCGTATTGAGCATTGGCGGCGTATCGCCCGATAACGGATATCACATCAATTTCAGCTCATACGGACCAACATTTGACGGGCGTATGAAACCAAACCTCGTGGCCTTTGGCAAAGTAGCCACTTCAAACCAGAAAAAAGTAAAACAGGCTTTTGGTACCTCCTTTGCAACTCCTCTGGTATCAGGGTTTGCAGCCTGTGTGATGCAGATTCGCCCCGAAATGAACAACATGGAAGTTTTCAGGGAACTGGAAAAATCAGGACACCTTTATCCCTATTTCGATTATGCTCATGGTTTTGGGGTTCCTCAGGCTTCTTATTTTACCCGGGAGAAACTGGAAGTGTCGCCAACTTTTGAGTTTGTTGATGAGGACGAATATCTGATTATCCGACCTTTTAACAATGACTCCGACTCCGATTTCTGGTACGAAGACGATTCATCCACGATCAGCACAGACGAGTATTCGTTTGAACCGGGGATTGAGGAACAGGTTTTGGATACTGTTTTTTATGAGGAGTCAGAATGGGTTGAAGAATCAGAATGGGTTGAAGATACAGCCTGGGTTGAGGAAACCGAATGGATTGAAGAATCAGAATGGGTTGAAGATACAGTCTGGGTTGAGGAAACCGAATGGGTGGAGGATCCGGCTTGGGTTGACGATTTGGCTGCTGCTGAAGCCGACAATGCAGAAATGTTTGCTAACGAAGAGGCTTTTTTTAACGGGGAATCTCTCTTTGACGACAGTCAATTCAATGAAAATTCAACCGACAGGTATGATCTTGACACGAACTATTTGTACTACCAGGTTGTAGGCGAAGATCAGGTGAAAATCAGAAGGTATGCAGTTGTGAATATGCAGTTCTCCGAAGAATTTTCAATACCCTGGGAAGATCTTGAAAACGGCGACAGGATAACCGTGCACTATCGCGGCTATACTTCAAGTTTCCAATATTAGGGCTTTGCCTGAGTTAAAAGCAAATGGTTTTATCCGGATTCATGGATATGATTTGGTGCAATCTGGTCAATTCTTTGTAAAACTGTTGATATTCAAGCAAGTAAATTATATATTTTTTGTAAATTCTAATAAAAAATTCCTCTTTATGATAAAACAACTGTTTTTTACAGCCGTACTTCTCTTTTCCCTTGGCCTTTCGGCTCAGGATGTTGTGCTGGATATGAATGTTGATGAACAGTATACCGAAAAGAAGGGCCCCAATATGCGTCAATACGGACATTTCTATGAAGGTATCGCTTTGGTCGTCCCATACAACAGTATATCGGGTGCAAAGACCGATTTGGCCCAGTCGGGAGAGTTTCTTTTCGGTTACCGCTACAAGCTTAAGCTGCTTTCGTTCTATGCTATTGGGTTTGATCTTAGTCACCGTTGGACCCGCTACGGCATCGCTTCGGAGGAACTGCCCACTGTTGCCACAAATCCGCTGTCGTTTGCCAGAGATGTCAAGAGAATGAGTCTTGGAGTATCTTCCTTTGGTGCCGAAGCCTACAACCGAATAAACATTGGAAAGAGAGGAAACACGCTTGGCAATTACCTCGATTTGGGTATAAAGGGGGAGTGGAACTACAACCGTAAGCTTTTAATAAAGGAAATCGCAGCCGATGGAGAGTATTTTGAAACAAGTCGAACGGTTCAAAAGAAGCTGAACCTCATCGAGAAGTTTTCCACGGTGGTTACCGCCAGAATAGGAATAAATAAGGTTATGCTGTATGGCAATTATCGTATTTCTGATCTTGTTGCCGGGGGATTTACAACGCCCGAACTTCCTCCTCTTAACGTAGGAGTGCAGCTCGCATTTTAGCGCTTATCGGGCCGAACAGAGCTCGGCAATGATATGAGGGTTTTCTTCAACGGCTGAGCCTACAACAACAAGGTCGGCACCTGCGGCGAAAATTCTTGATACATCTTCGCCGCTGCGGATTCCTCCGCCAACGAGAATAGGTATTTCAATATTTCTTTTTACTTCGGAAATTATTCCGAGAGCAACACTCTTGGCTGCACCACTGCCGGCCTCGAGGTACACCATTTTCATGCCCAGCATTTCGCCTGCAAGGGCCGTGGCAACAACAATCTCAGGCTTATCGGCAGGGATAGGCAAAGTGTTGCTGATATATTCAACCGAGGTTGTCCGGCCATTCTCAATAAGTATGTAAGCTGTCGAAATAACCTCTATTCCCGATCTTTTTAGCGTGGGAGCTGAGATCACGTGCTGCCCGATAAGGTACTCGGGATTTCGCCCCGATATGAGCGACAGGAAAAGCAGCCCGTCGGCTTTATCGGAAATCTGAATCACATTGCCCGGGAATATCAACACGGGTATTGAAGTGTTTTCCTTGATGTAGGAAAGCGTTTCGCCCATGTTGTTAATGACAAGGCTTCCTCCCACGAAAATAAAATCCACTCCGCTATTGTTGCTGTTTTGCAGAATTACGTCAAGAGAGCTTGCGGTATTTTTATCGGGGTCAATAAGAATAGCGATTCTCTTCTTCGTCTTGTCGGATATGCTCTTATAGATATTCATTTATTTACAGGTCCAGGCAATTGCATACCCATTCATATTTTTATATTGTATCCTGAAGTCTTCAACCCCATGAATATTCAGCACCCGGCCTTTAATGCATCCATCCTGCTTTGGCTCAAAGGGCGATATCGAGAGGTTCTCTTTAAAGTTTATATCCTGCTTGTCGCAAATCTTGTACATGGCTTCCTTCGCGCACCAGTGAATATAAAGATGATAGCGTTTCATGTCGGGATCGGAGGTAATCAGCTCCTGGTGATTGATGAACTTGTGGGTGAGATTGCTTATTTTGTGCGACATATATTCCAGGTCAATCCCCACTCTCTTGGTTTTGCTCATCATTATCGAAGTGAGCTTGTGGGAGTGCGAAATGCTGATGTTGAACGAATTCCCTTTAAGAAATGGCTTGTGGAATTCATTGTAAATAATGCGCGAATCACGACCGGTCATGTCGTTTATCAAGGCCCTAACGCTCAGCCACTCAATCTTGCGGCTTTCGTTTTTGAAACTGTTGAGGGTCTCGATTTCATCGTCGTCAAGGTTTAAACGGGAATAAAGAGAATCGAAATCCTCCTTAATTTCCCATATCCCCATCAGGCAATCGTTTACCTCTTTTTTTACAATAACTCCCATCCATTGATTTATTAAAACGCGGGACGCAAATTTAGCAATTATTTGTTAACGGTGTTCCATTCAAGACTTTTGATGAAGTGGTCGATGTCCTGTCGGATGAAACTTATAACAGGCCCCAGTGAATCCTGATTGGGCTGAGTATTGAAATACAAGGATCCTCTTAGAAAATTTGTCAGGCTGTCGGTTACGAAAAACTGGATCGAGGAGGCGGCATTCCCTTTAATATCGTAGAAAACTCCGAAAACTCTCTTTTCCGGGAAATTGATCCGGCTTTCCTCGATCGACTCGGCCTTAATCGTGTGTTTATATACCAGGTCGCGGCTGTCGTCGGCATGTTTCCCCGGATCCCCGCTGATCCGGATATGGGAAAGATATATTTTGCCGCTAAACTGTGGAAATTCAATATTCAGCCAATCCGGATGCATCTGGCTGGAATCGCCCGTAATGATGGCGTATTCGGGGTATTCGAAACTGAATCCCTGCGGAGCCTGATACAATCGGTATTTCTTTTCCGGGTAATCGATCCTGAGAAATCCTTTAGGCTTGGGGGTAAAGGTTTCCTTGCAGGAAAAGAAGGCCGAAAAGCTCAGAAGAAGAAATAGAATCGACAGTAAAGATCTGAATTTTAGCCCCATGGTTTTTGTTACCTTTTTTTTGAAGCAGTGTTTAACGTGAATTTCACTTTTTTTATTCTCCGGTCATCAACGGATAGAATGGTAAAGCTGAAATCCTTTAAGGGGATTACTTCGTTTGCCGGGGGAATTGTACCTTTTATCTCCAGAATAAGTCCTGCAAGCGTGTCGGCCTCCCCCCGAAACGGTTCAAATAGTTCTTCGGGAAGCTGTACGATTTTAAAGAAGTCGTTCAGGAGAATCTTCCCATCAAAAATATAGTTGTTTTCGTCAACCTTGGAGTAGAACGATTCGATCTCGTCCGACTCATCCGTGATCTCGCCCACGATTTCCTCCAGAACATCCTCAAGGGTTACGATTCCTTCGGTTCCTCCGTATTCGTCGACAACAACCGCCATGTGGATTTTCTTGTCGAGAAACTCCTGCAGCAGATCCTTGAGCTTTTTGGTCTCCGGAACGTAATAACCGGCCCGAATCAGATCCTGCCACTTGAAGTTTTCGTTTTCGCCCAAAAATGGCAAAAGGTCTTTCACGTAAACAATACCTTTGATGTTGTCGAAGGTCTCTGCATAAACCGGTATGCGGCTGTAGCCCGAATCGTTGATGATCTGAATTAGTCTTAAAAAATCGTATTCGATATCCGCTGCCACAACATCCATTCGGGGCTTCATCACGTCGCTGACTTCGATGGTGCTGAAGTTTACTATCCCCATTAAAATCTTGCGGTCTTCAGTTACCACGCCCTTGTCCTGATCCAAAGCTTCAGAAAGTTCGTTTATCGACAGGTTGCCTGTAGTCTTTAATAGGCTCCGGTTTATTATTGAGGTGAGGCGAAGGAGTGTCCTGGATATCGGAGAAACGAGCTTCTGGGCGATGAACAGAAAGTTAACCGAAAATAACGCGAATGTCAGGGACTTGTTATGGGCATAAATTTTGGGTAGTAGCTTGCCGAAAATGATAATAAGAAGGGAAATGGCAAGGATCTGCAGCAAAATTCCCTGCAGGGAACTCAGGGCAAAGAGGGGAAAATGGTTCAGAAGAAATGCGGAGGTGAGAATAATCAGCAGGTTTACAGCAAGATTCACCGTCATCAGGGTTGCCATGAGTTGTTCCGGATCGGAAATGAGTTTTAGAACTTTTCGCGAACGGTTTTTCTGCATTCCTTCAAGTCGGGCTTTGTGATCGGGGTTTAAAGAAAAATAAGCCGACTCGGCTCCGGAAAAAATCACCGACAGGAACAGAAGAATCGAGATAATACACAATCCCTGAATTACCCAAGGGGATTGCAGGAACAGGCTTGAGTCCGGAATTGCTTGAAATAAAGAAAGAGAAGCTTCTGAGTCCAATAGATTATAAACGTTAAATTGATTTTGAAAATCGGGTTAAGCACTGGAAGGTTGAAACTTTGCTGTTCTGTCAGCGTTTTTCATTTCCTTTTCTTGTGCTTTGGTTTTTGCTGAACGGATTGTAATATGTTAAAACGGAAGGTCATCCTCATTGCTTCGAGTGTTGGATAGATCGCCCGAGGGTGGTTCCTGCACGTTTCCGGCTTGGGGTGCTGATTCGGATGAAGCAGAGGCAGGTTTGGAATAAGAATCCTGCGTACCACCACCTTCGCGCTTCCCTAATAATTGCATCGAATCACCGAAAATCTCGGTGACATAGCGGGTGTTGTTATCCTGGTCGGTGTAACTGCGGGTCTTGATCCGTCCTTCAATATATAGCTGGCTTCCTTTCTTCACATATTTCTCGGCAATTTCCGCGAGACCTCTCCATAGTACTATGTTGTGCCATTCGGTATTGGTGATTTTTTCACCGTCCTTGTTTTTGTATACTTCACTGGTGGCAAGCGAGAATTTGGAAACCGTATTGCCTCCTTCGAGATGCCTGGTCTCAGGGTCTTTTCCAACATTCCCTACAAGAATTACCTTATTAACTGACATGATTTTTGTTTTTTAATGAGCAAGTAAAGATACAAAAAAAACGGTTAAGCCAATGGATAGCCGATTTTTCAAAACCCCGAAGTACTGATATACCTTTCGATTAGCTTTGGAACGGGGAATTCGCCAAATTCGCCAATGCTTATTGCCGCGCCGGGGATTTGCGAAGGGCTTGTATCCCCCGGAAAAGAAATATGGATAAAACTGCAGCGCAGATTCTGATGGCTCAGTTTATGGGTTATGGGATCCGAGATCCTGTTTATCTGGGCTTCGCTGATTTTGGCACCAAGATATTCCGATAGTAAAGAGGGATAGTCGTTTATCGTGCACTGACTTTGGGTTTCGATAAGGGGGAATTCGTACAAACCTTGCCAAATGTCGCCTGCACCTCGCTGTTTCAGCCAGATCTTTTCTTTTTGTCGAATGATGAGGTAGGTGAAAAAGCGATTTCTGACTTTAGCTTTGCCATATTTCAGGGGGAGTTCCTCCACCCGGTTTTCTTTGATAGCCATGCAAATACCATTCAGCGGGCAGTTTATGCAACGTGGCTTTTTGGGAAGACAAATGCCGGCACCCAGCTCCATTAAGGCCTGATTATGCCGTCCGGGATTTTCAGGATCCAAAATCTCCCGGGCCAAAGCGTTTATTGTTTTCAACCCTTCGGGGGAGTTGATCGCTTCCCTTACCGAAAACAACCTGGAAATTACCCGTTTCACATTTCCGTCCACAGCCGCCTGCACCTCATTGAAAGCAATCGAGGAGATGGCAGCGGCTGTGTATTCGCCGACGCCTTTGAGCTGGAGGAGTTCGGAATATATGTCGGGGAATTCGCCGTTTCTGTGGGAAGCCACAAAACGAGCCGTTTCATGAAGGTTCCGGGCACGAGAATAATACCCCAAACCTTGCCAGATTTTAAGAACATCTTCCGATTTTGCCTCAGCCAGAGAAAATATGTCGGGAAACCGTTCCAGAAAGCGAAGGTAATACCCCGTCCCTTGAGCCACCCGGGTTTGCTGAAGGATTACCTCTGAAAGCCATATTTTATAAGGGTCTGATGTGTTTCTCCAGGGGAGGTCCCTCTTCTCTTTTTCATACCATGCGCCTAGAATAACGTGTATTTCCATTCGGCAAATGTAGGACAAAAAGAATATTATGATAAAAAATATCAGATTTGTGTTTTATTTATAGGGAGAAATAACCTATATTTGCAAACCAAAACAAAAAGATAATTGTAATTCATTGATAATTAAAGCATTTTAAAATGACCAAAGCAGATATCGTAAACGAGATTTCCAAAAACACAGGA
>JAIFNN010000189.1 GCA_020047715.1 Bacteroidota bacterium
CTGCTTCTGCGGGCACTTTCGGCCATCCAGTTGCTGCTGCCGATAAAATTGATATTGCCCGAAAAGAAAATTTTCATTTTCCTGCGATGGATCCGGCTGGAAAGATCCTTGCCGGATCTGAATTTGAGATACTTGCAATCCCCACAGCCTCGCTCGAAGTTTGTGCAGGTTCCTGCATAATGGCAACCTCCTGTAAAAGCCCACATATCCTGAAGTGTCCATACTATAGGTTTCCCGGTTTTGATGAGTTTCTTCAGACTGCTTAAGGATAAGTAGCCGCCGTTTATCCAATGCAGATGAATAATGTCGGCGTTTTGGATATCCGGGTGTTGGCTGATATCTCTTCCGGTATTTGCAGGGGAAAAAGCAAACCATCCATCCCGGGATTCGGATCGCAGAATAAAACTTATCCGTTCCAGGTAAAAGCGGAATTTAATCATCAGCCTCTGCCTGGATGAATTATCAAGACCCACAACATTCGCGGTATCGGTTAACTTTTCTGAAACCAGCATTTTTGTTTCAGGAAGCCGGTCGCGCAAGGCCTTGAACAATCGGAATGCGGCAATTGCCGCTCCGCCGCGGATGTCGGTTGTATTTACAATGGTGATTTTCATCCTACAAGAATGATTTTAAAGGGAAGAATGAATTCATATATGATAGTATTGACTTGACTGTACTCTATAACTCAATTCAAAAGAGTTTATCAGTTTCGAAGTGCAATCTTAATCAAACCATAAACGAAATACAAGAAATTAAAAAAAAACACATGTGTTTGACTTTCGCGCTACTTTAAGCTGGCCTTTCAGGCCGACCTTTATTACTGCTAATTTGCCTTGGGCGCAGCCCTAGGCGGGATTAAGTTGGCCTTTCAGGCCGGAAAGGCCAACTTATGTGAGCCAAAGGCAGCGCCTTTGGCAAATGACGGTTTGAGAATATCGCCCGGAAAGCATAAACAACCAATTTCTCAGCAGTTTTTCTATCTGTTAAAATCCGCCTTTATAAAAGAAAACTCCTCCCCATTTCGGGAAACATGAAATAATAAAAAATCGGCTTGACGCAATTTTTCTATTGAGCGTCGGGTTACTTTACTTCCCTCCGGATGAAAACGGTGATGAAATTCGATCAGCAACTGGTGAATTTTAATCCCTGATTTAAGAATATCGTCGATAACACCATATTCAGCTCCCTCGATATCCATTTTTAAAATATCGATTGTAGTATGACCCAATTCTTCAGCAATATCAGCAAGGGTTTTAACCTTCACGCTTACGAAATTATCCGATTGCTTTGTAGTCATGCTGGCAGAAACATAATTTTCATTTTTGGGAAGGAAAAAATCGGCATTACCTGAATAACTTGCAATTCCCAAAGGAAAAGCTTTGAAATTCTCCGGCAATTTTTGCTGATTCAGCCAATCGATTGACTTTGGGGTCGGATCGAAGGCAAAAACCTTTAGCCCATACTTCTCAATAAGCTGGAGATCGAAAGAAATATCGGTTCCAATACCAAAGGAATAGACAATATCAGCGGAAGAGATGGCAGCCGGGTTAACTGTGAAGCGGGCATTTTTGTTTCCCAAGGTTCTCCGGGGACAGGAGTACCCGATAGTAAAAAAAAGATTTTTGCCCCGAAGGAGTTTAATGATCCTTGGAAAATTACTGAAGAGGTTTTCGAAAAATAAAATCGACATTACAGATATATACAAAAGTGAAAAGTTTTGGACTGCAATCTTAAAAAAACTATTTCAAAGGAAAAAAACCTTTTAGAAATCTTGCATTTACATCTTTAATCAATTCATTGATATCTTCGGATATATGAAACCTATAAACAAAAACTATAAATAAAACTAAGAAAAAAATTGATCGAATACCTATGTCAACAAATCCGCTTGAAAAATGTGGAGTAACTGCATTTATAAAGAACATCAAGCTTACAATAAGAATTGCCTTGACTGTATTAATGCTGAAGGGTTGAATTTTTAGTTTCATTTTGACAAAAAACACGAAAATGCTGTGATATAAAAATATTGAGATCGCTGTTGCTAAAGCCGAACCGACAATTCCATAAACAGGGATAAATATCAAGTTATTACCAATCGTAATCAATGCTAAAAAAAATATAAAATACAAAGTGTAATAATAATATTTAGAATAGCTTAATAAAACTACATTTAGACCTGTCACAGCGTCAAAAACTTTTGCGAGGCCTATGAAAAGAATAACATATTTACCCTCTCTAAAAACTTCACCATTTGGCATGATTTGAAAGATATTGTCGACATTGATCCAGATTAGTAAGAATACAAGTGAGGCAATTACCAGCTGATTTATTGACACACGTTTATACATTGAATCAAGCCTAACCATATCATTATTTTTAAGCGCCTCAGAAGCAAACGGAGTGGTTATCTGAAAGATTGCCCTTGAAGGCATTTCAATAAATGAGGCGATAAAAAAAGCAATAGTGAAAATACCTGTACCGGAAAGACTAACCTTTTGGGTAAGCATAAAAACATCTATTTTACTGGCAATATTCGCACCTATTCCGGCTGTAATCATGAATGCCATATATACAAGAATTTCCTTCCTTAATGGATTTTTGAGAAATCCAAAGTCCGGCTTATAGCTAAATTTCCCGATTACATTAACATACAAGATATTTAAAAGAGTTGCAATACCATAAATGCTTACAAAAAGGAATATAAATTGATTTAGATTAATAATTTTAAAATAGAATAAAGCAATACTAATGATGGTAAGAATCCGGACTAAAACTTCTTTAATCAACTTTGGGAATACAATTCTTTGGAGGATAGAAGAATAATTTTCGTAAACAGTTATGTACATCCAAAAAAATGTTAAGGGGATTACATAAATTATATAATCGGAAAACAAGCCTGAATTAGTTTCAAACATCGATACTATCAAACTTTTAAAAGCAAGGAATAGTGCAATAAAAATCAGAAACCCAATTAAGGGGAAAAAAGAAATTAAAAATGAAAATCCATGATCGTTGTTTTTCTTATCCTTGAAAAAAGGAAAAAATTTTACAGCCATACTATTTGTGCCAAGCAAAGCAAAAGAGGAGAAGAACATACCAGCTTCAGTAAGTACCCTGATAAGGCCTATTTGTTCGGGAGATAAACTTAATGGATATATAAAAATAACTAGCAGAGCGCCTATGCAAGCACCTATATAACTTACAATTGTAGCTTTAAAACTTTGTCGAATAACAACACCCATACTTTCTTGAATTTCGTAAATTCTTAGGTTAGGATAATTGATTTAAATCAATTATAACACATAATTATACAAGTGTTTTCAATACAACAGATGGCTCAAATAATAAGGAATTCTTTTCCGCTGCAACAGTCAACTGATCTAAAAGTAATGGTTCAATAACTATTCTTTTTATGATATTTGCTAAATCACCATAATCTTTAAATAACAGGGTTGAGGATTTTAGCTCATCAATTAACAAATATTTCTCAGGCAGAAGGCCTGGTTTGGCCACCCTAATCATTGTGAATATTATGCCGCTATCTTTAGTAATACCATAAGAACTGTATTTGTGTATTCTTAAATTCATATTCCCAAGAATAAAATGAGCCTTTGCGAGTTCCTTATCAAATTCAGCCATTGGGATAAAAGATTTTGTATAATAATTTATTTTTAGTCCCTTTTTTATTAGTTTTTCAGCTTCATTGATAATCTTACCTCCACCCATTTTATGATTTATACTGCCAAGTAAATCCAATTCAATGCGGTTTTTAAGAAAATCTAAATTCTCCTCTAATATATTAAAAAGGCTAAAATAATCACGCCTCATGGTATCAAGCATACCTGGTATACAAAATCGTATTAATCCAGTATTTAATGACACATTTCGAATCTTGTGGTTATATACTGAAAACGGAATAACATCAATATTTTTGATTGGGGTATATAACCCCAATTCGTTCTTTAAGTACTTATTTAAAACAACAAATTTTCCACCTGAAGTTAACACCTTTTTTTTAATCCACTTTTTAAAAAACGGATAAACAAAGCAGGTTTTTATATAATAAAAAAAGGAACCCGTCATTCTAAGTCCTGCAAAAAATCGATAAATAAGTATTGATGGAGTCAGCCTGAACCAATCATCAATATTATGAATAAATAGATTCACCTGGCAGGGGAACTTTAATCGGATGAATTCTAAAAAATATTTTTCCAGAGTTACGATATAAATTCTATCTGGTTGAAAGTCACTTATTTTTTCAAGAATATTATGAGTTAAGGAGTTTCCTGAGACATAATCTATATGAATTTTACAAGGTATTTCATGAATTAATGGGATCAATAATTCATACCCTCTTTCACGGGTTAAAATCAATAGCTCATTTTTCGAATCCGAACCAAAAATTCTAGCTAGTGAATCAACCAAGGTATAGTGCCCGCGAGGCATTATTTCTATAATACAGACTTTCAAACAGTAAGTTTTAACTATTTAATAAAACTTTCGAAAGGTAAATCGTGTCCCATTCAACAAGCTGCCCTTTATCAAATGTAGAAGGAAGAATGTCATAGAGAATAAAGCCAAATTTTCTTAATTTTTCATCAATTTCGAAGTATTTTGGGCTTCCCATATACCCCCCATGGTTAGAAATCTCAAGTATAATAATGCTGGTTCTTTTAAGACAAGATTCAGCACCATTCAAAACTTCCATTTCATAACCCTGAACATCAATTTTGAGAATACTAATATTTTCATTTTTTGGAATCTCATCATCCAATCGACTTATAATTATCTCTTCAACATTAACTTTTTCAAGAGCTGTAGAAAAAACTTCGCTTTGTTTATCAGCTTTTAATTCCAATAAGGAGGATGCACTTATTCTGCTAGCAATATTTATTTTTGCTGTGCCTTCTTCATTACCTAAGGCTTTATTAACGGGAATTATACCAGAATAATCTGATAAAAGCTTCGTAATTTCTGTAAAATTTGATTTAATAGGTTCGAAAACATATATTTTCTGACCGGGTTGCCCTTTACTAAATATTGTAGCTGTTTTACCTTTTGACCCGCCAACATCCACTATAACGTAAGGAATTCCAAGCTTGAAACGATGTGCAATATCGATTCCTTTATCAATATGCCGGTATCCAGCAAAAAAGCCCTTTTCATAAAAATTACTAATTTCTGTTTTTAAAACTGATTCAAAGACATACTTTTTTATAATCGAATTCTTTATAACGATTGAACAAAAGATCCGAATCAGAAACTTTATTATTGGATTAAAAATGCTCATTTACTTAAACTAAATTCAATTAACCTTTCAGCAGGAATAAAGAAATAATTGTACTCGTTGTCATTATGAGCAGCATAGGGAATAAGTATATTATTTCTTAGAACAAATGCGATATAACCTGTATTAATTAAATATTCAATGGTTTTTTCAGGATTTTGGTTGGAATTGATCCCGCCATAAATTTCACAGAAAATAATGGGCATAAACCTCATAAGCAAGCCTTCCATGCCAAGCAAAACATCATATTCAAGACCTTCTACATCAATTTTAATAAAGTCCAACCCCATCAAAGGCAAATTCTTAAATAAGTCATCTCCAGAAAAACATACTACCTGTGACTCATAACTTACATTACTTCTTAAGGTGTTTTTTAAGCCGGACATGGCATCATTTTCGCATTCATAAAATTTTAAGATTTCTGTTTCTTTGGCAAGGCCAATATTTAGAGGAATAATATTTGGTATATTCTTAATATTATTTAAAAGAAAACTGTATGTTTTCCGTGAGGGTTCAAAAGCATAGACTTTGCCTTCTGCAGCAATATTTGAGAAAAAAACGGTATGAAGGCCGATATTTGCTCCAATATCAAAAACAACACTGTTTTTCTTAATAAATTTTGAACAAATCTCCTGCTCTTGTTTTTCGAAAGAACCTGTAAAATAAATTTTCCAACCGATTCCTGAGACGGCAGGATCAAATTGAATAATTTTATCTTCAATCCTATAACTAAACTTTTTTCTAAATATTTTAAGGAAGCGGAAAAATGAAATATGGTTTATTTCAGCCAATGTATTCTTCTTCAGTACTTTATTCCTAGCAGTAATAATGATGGAAAAAATGGAAAACAATAATTTTCGATGCCAGTATTTTTTCATTATAATCAGTTTTTCAACTAACAGAATTTACTAATTATTTCTGCTAAGCATCCTTATTATCATTTTAACACTTTCGATAAGACTGACTGATTTGTCAATAATAACCACGCTCATTTTGTATTTGATTTAGTGGTTACAAAGGTAAAATAAAATTTAAGAATACTATACTAGCCCCAATTAAAAGCGAGTAGTAAAATTACTTATGTAGTATCCATTTGAAATCCCTTCATTATAAGAAATCGGTTAAATTTTAAAATGTTCAAAGCTCTCCTTACTAATGAAGTAGAATAAAACTCACGAAACCGTTTTTGAATAGTAACATTTTCAAGAGTTGGTGGACAAAAATACGAACTTTCGACTTTATCGGTAACTATGCTTTTATACTTCTTCGTTTTTTTCATATGAGTTCCGGAGCCATCAATACCTGCATTTCGGACGAGCGACTTAACAGGATATACCACCCGGTAATCGAGCTTGAAACAGGAATAAGAAAACCTTATAGCCCATGAATTAATCTTATTTAGCTTTTGTTTTAAAAGCATCATTGAAAGATCGTTTCCCCCTGCTTCAAAGCGCTTCCTTTCCCGTGGGCTTCCGATAAAATGATAAAAATCGGTAACTTCCCAATCAACCTTCTTCCATTTTTCTTCCCAGCTTGCCCATCCCCATGAGCCTATCCGTTGAGCAAGATAGGTGGAATACTTATATTCAGATGGGATTTTCAATTGAGGCGAGTATCCGCAAATGGAAAAGATATTCGTGTTTCTGTAAAACTCCAAGGCAGCATTCATATATTTCAGAAATCCCGGTGAAGTTACAAGATCATCTTCAAGCACAATAACTGCCCCATACTTTTCGATTTCCTGACTTACGCCAGAAATAATGTTCTCAGCCAGGCCATAGTTCCTATCCCTTTCAATTAGAGTTAGCCGAAAAAATCCACTTGCCTGCTTACATTCTTGGCGAACCTTTGCAACCCATACCTTGTCAGTCTCGGATTTTGATCCATCAGAATAAATAATCACATGTGTCTTATCAGCACCTTCATTAAGAGCGAGAGCCTTTAGCATTTCCCGGGTGTGGGAGGGTCTGTTATACACAAAAACCAAAACAGGCTTCATTAAAAGCGTCCCAGGGTTGTTGTTCTTATCAGGCATGTCTTCGATTATCAATTTACTGATTTGCCAAGCCCAATGATATTCAATATTTGCTTGTACATCAAATTTATCTCTCCAAACACTTTAAAACCAATCATAAGTAAGCCAAATACTACTGCGAGCAAAAATTCCAATTATGAATTCAATAATATAATTATCCACCCAGGAACCAAATATGCTGCAAAATACGAAAAATCAGCAATTATTCAATTATCGGAATTAACCCTAATATCGGTTGATCCATCGGTACCTCCTGGCGTTGGAGCCAAACTTGAAAGCCATTACTATTTCTGCCGAACCGTAGCTCCGCTTCCGGATGCTGGTAAGGGAATAATCATAGGCAATTCCCAGATAAAGCTGGTTGGCTCTGAGTCCGAAAAGGGTAGAAACCGTGCCGCTCGAACGATATGAAACACCTGCCCAATAATCGTCAAGGTATATCAATCGCAGGGTAAGATCGGTTTGGGGGAGAAGCTGCTCTGTGGTTTTTACCAGGGCGGAAGGCTCCAGGTCAAACTCCCTGTTGATGGGAAATTTGTAGCCTCCCATGAGATAATAGTGCCGATAGAGTTTCAGCTGGCCAAAATCGGAACTGCCAAGCTTCAAAACGGACTGGAAAAG
>JAIFNN010000176.1:0-327 GCA_020047715.1 Bacteroidota bacterium
TTAAATGAAAAACGATCCAAGATCAAAGCATAAATCTGTTTTTAAAACACTATGGGGCAATCTTTTCAGCTTAAGGAAGTTTGAAAATTCAGACTACAGTCTTAAGCAAAAAGCCCAATTCCTCTATTTTCTGAGCTTTGCGCTGATTGGTTTGCTAATTCTGGTGATTTCCTATACGGGCTATATTCAAATCATAAACCCATTGTATGGAAAGATATTTTTCCCGGTTCTTATAGCTCCTATTTTATTGGTTTTCATTTTTATCATCTGTCTTGTTTTAATACAAAAAGGCTACTACACCATTGCTGTACACACCATTCTCATTTC
>JAIFNN010000176.1:352-8285 GCA_020047715.1 Bacteroidota bacterium
CTTCTTCCCTTACTTCTTAAAAACTATAATGTAATATCCTTTTTATACATTTTTGTAAATATTGTCATTCTTATTGTTTTTGTAATGGTAAAAAGGGATGAACTCTCACTTTCGGATTCGGCGATTTTCGATTATTTAGGTGACACTTCGTTTGCTTTTATGTTTATTGGGTTGACTGGCTATTTTATTTTCAGAATCAATAAAAGGTCAATGGATCAGGCCGTCTCTGATTTCAATGAACGTCTCGAAGCTGAGAAGGCATTAGCTAAAAGTGAAATTAAGTTCAGCACTCTGGTTGACAATATGAATGAGGCGGTTATGATTGTTGATAATGAAGACCGCATACAATACGTCAATAAAAAGTTTAGTGAATTAATGGGTTATACTTCTGAAGAAATAATCGGAGTGATTGGGTTTAGTCTGCTTTCTGATCCCTCGGAAAAAGAAGTTGTAATAAATGCTGAGTATAACAGAAAAGTTAACAATATTAAACAGTATGAGGTTTCCTTTCTTTCCAAAAATGGGATGAAAATAAATTTTCTTGTAAGCGCAGCACCGGCATATGATTCTGAAGGAAAAGCCGAAGTATCCATCATTGCGATGGCCGATATAACGGAGCGAAAAAAGGCAGAAGAGGCTTTGCGCCAAAGTGAACAGCGCTATAAAACAATTCTAGCTGCTTTTCCGGATATAATTATGCTTTCTGATTTGAAAGGGAATATAATTTTTGGAAATGAGGCACTTGAAAGAATTACAGGTATTACTCCTGAAGATTATTCGAATCCAAATCGTAAAGCTCGCGTTCACCCTGAAGATCTACCCTTGGTGATTTCAACATTTCAGGAACTTCTCAAGTCAGAAAAACCATATTCCGGAATCATTGAAAATCGTTTTATCGATTCATGGGGAAACACGCACTGGTTTAGTGGGACAATCTCCAGAATCGAATTAAACAATCAAATAGTTTTACAGACCATTTCCCGGGATATTACAGAAAAGAAACAAATAGAAATAGAGCTCGCGAAACACAGAGATCATTTGGAATTACTTGTAAACGAACGAACTGAAGAGCTAGAGGCAACCAATGAAGAGCTGTTATCGACCAATGAAGAATTACAAAACCAGCGGCAGGAACTTGAGCATGCTTTGATGCATTTGCAGTTAGCTCAGAATAAGCTTATCCAATCTGAAAAGATGGCTTCTCTGGGTGTTCTTGCCGCAGGTGTTGCCCATGAAATAAATAATCCTTTGAATTTTATTAAAGGCGGGGCAATTGCTTTGGAGTCATTTTTAAATGATAAGCTTCCCGACCACGCTGTAAACATCAATCCTTTGCTCGACAGTATCAAAGTCGGGGTAAACCGCGCCTCAGCCATAGTTACAAGCCTGAACCACTATAGCCACAGGGGTGAAATAGAAATATCAGATTGTAATATTCATTCCATAATCGATAACTGCCTCGTTTTTTTAGATAATGAGATCAAACAGGAAATTATTGTGGAAAAGAGTTATACAAACATACCTTTTTCGGTAAAATGCAATGAGGGCAGGCTGCATCAGGTTTTTCTGAATATTCTGCTGAACTCCACCCAGGCAATAAAGGATGCCGGCCATATCAAAATCCAAACCCGGATTGAAAAAGACAGGATCATTGTAACTATATTGGATTCAGGATGCGGAATAAAAAGCGATCTGTTATCAAAAATAACGGATCCATTCTTCACAACGAAGGATCCCGGTGAAGGAGCTGGTTTAGGACTTTCGATAAGCTATAACATTCTTCGGGATTATGAGGGAACGCTGGAATTTGAATCTGAAGTCGGAGTTGGAACGAAAGTTATTATTTCCTTACCTGTTACTAAAACCTAACTTTTCCGGTTATGCGAAAAACAATACTTTACGTTGACGATGAAAGTATTAACCTATTACTTTTTCAAGCAATTCTTGGCAGTAAATACAACATAGTTATTGCGGAATCAGGTGATGCCGGGCTCCGCCAGCTAAATGCCAACCCCGATACGGTTGGGGTAATAAGTGATATGAGAATGCCCGGAATGAATGGACTTGAGTTTATAAAATCAGCTAAAGCTATTTTCCCTGAACTATTCTATTTTATTCTTACCGGCTATGATATTACCCCTGCAATATCAAACGCTCTTGAAGAAAGGTTAATTCATAAATATTTCCGAAAACCACTGAACCATGTGGAAATTGAAAATGCAATTGAGGAGGCAATAAACGGAAAACAATAATGGCCAACACATTATTTAGTATTTCTTTTACTCCTCTATCTATTGAAAAAACAGCGATTACAAATCGCAGGATCCTCTCATATGAACATAAGCACACTTACTTTTTGATCACAATAGCAGGATAATCGCCAAACCTCCCCCAAAACCTGGGATGTTTATCCTCACTCTTTCTTAGGCAATCGAGAAGTTTTTTCCCGCCTAGCCATTTATGAATGTAGATGCTCATGAAATACTTGTTGGTACTTCGCCAGGAATAAAAATCGATCTTACTGCTGAATTCAAAAGTCTTTTTGAACCAGGCCCGGTTATGAATAAAAAAATACAAACGGGGTTTACTGTCAACCAAACGCACATAAACCTTGCCTGCAAGATGCCTCGCTACCCGGTACAATTGAATGGGAAACAGGGTGAGATTCATAAACCAGCCATGGTAAAACCAGTTGTAAACAATTACAATGCGGGTTTCGGGTTTGGCTACCCGATACATCTCATTTACCGCTGTTTTCTGTTCGTTTTTGGGGATATGATAGAGTGTATGCTGACAAAGCACAGCATCACACACATTTTCTTTTAGGGGGATATTGGTAATATCTGCACAAATGTAAATCCCTTCCCTGTGGCTGTAATTGTATTTTGCCTGGATCAGAGCATTGACCGAGATATCGGCACAAATCCGAACTTCATAATTTTCCGAAAGATCAACATACTCCTTAAGGCCAATCGGACCCGAGGCAATATCGAGCATATATTTGCCCGAGGGATTCAGGTATCTTTTGGCTTTGGTGAAGGCATTGCTGATGTACTCACTTGAGACTTCTCTGAAATCGACCCATTTGGCTGAGTCCTCATAAATTTTCAGACTGTTTTTTGTGTTATAACTGATTTCGTTATAATAATTGAACACCCGCTCCTTGTCGAACACCATCTTTCCTCTTTTATCCTCGCCCTTCCCAATGTACAAGGCATAAACCGGAAGCAGCAGCAGGATATCGTCAAAGACAGGATAGAAGTATGTATTCGACTCATTTACAAACCCCTCGCTTATATTGTCGAATTTCAAAAAACTTGTATCGAACTTTTGAATGATTTCGGAAACATTTTCTTTGGTAAGAAAACTCAAGCTTTCTTTGGTTATCGGACACTGAAGAATTGAAAAGTCGAAATTCAGCATAATAGGGTATTTTGGTGGTAAATTTACTGTTTTATAATCAATGTTTTTTGTCATTTTTTCCCATACATCCAGAATATTCCGTATTCGCAGCACTCTTCAAAGCCCAGTTTCCGGTATACCGGAAAGCCGGATGGGGTTGCGTGCAAAACAAAATTCCTGCATCCATCAGCAATAAAACGATCAATTGATGAAGCGGTTACCCAACTTCCGATACCTTTACCCCTTTCATCGGAAGAAGTTGAAACCATATATATTCCTGTTTCCGTTGTGCGTTTGTGCATCATAATGGTAGATACCGTCTTCCTTCCATTGGAAACTCTGAAAAACCGGAATGAAGGGTCAGATAGCAGGTTAAAAAAGTTTTTCGCTTCCAGTTCGCGGCAAGTCATAATTTCCTGGTTTAATACACGGAGCCAGCTTTTAAGATCGCGTTGGGTTATTACTTCTTCAAACATTAGTTCGGGACTCGGGGGCGGGAGGAGAAAGGGAGCGCTCCTTTTCAAATACATCCCCCTCCAGAGATTAACTTTACGGATTCCATGCTCCCCGGCAAATTCCTCAAATTCAGGGTCCTCATCCATTGGTCGCATCCAAAAGAATGGGAGTGTATCGTCTTTCATCCGGTTAAAAATCTGCAACAGGCTCGACCGCGACATTTTCCCTCCCCCGAGAATATAACTGGGCCATTCCATTGCTGCATTAGAAACATACCTTGCGGAGGAAACCATACCGGTTTCAAAGCCTGCGGTGCGGCCTATACCTTGATAGAAAGAATAAAGATTGTTACGGTTCATTTCCCTGATAGCCTCGATTCCTTTCATTTTTTGGGAATTAAATTACCTGACAACCAGGTTCTTGCCAATCATTGCCTTTAACATGTAATAGAGATACTCCGTCTTGAGCACTACAGTGGCCGAATGTGCTGACTTTTCAAAAGGTATCCTCTGAAAATGGAAAGCCTGTTTTTCGTGTTTCAGGCCTGCGCTGCCAAAAATCGCATCCGGTTGATTTTGAAAAACCGCATTGATAACGCGGGCCGGAATACCATGATCGGTAAATGGGAATGCGAAAAATTTCATGGGAGGGGAAAACCGTTGCTCAATATCCTCAAGACTGGCAGTGACTTCAAATTTCATCTGTTCTTCATTGAGATCGGTAAACCTCGGATGATCGTAGCTGTGGGCACCGATATGATATCCTTTTTTTTGCAGATCCCCGATTTCAGGAGTGGTAAGGTAAGGTCTTACTTCAGCCAGATAGCGTGTTATATCGAAATCCGTGATATCGGCTAAAGCATCAAGTCGGCTTTTCTGAAGATATCTGACGTTCAGTATCCCGGCAAGAACTTTATGCTTATCAAAACTCCCAAGCTCCAAAATGTTTGCTATTTCGGTCTCGGGGAGTGAATGCTCCGGAGCCTTTTGAACGATATCGCAAAGCACACTTGCCTTATAGCGAAAAAACATAGCACGGTTATCGATAAAAGCATTGTTGAGAAAGAAAATTGCCGGAATTCCTTTTTTACTTAGTATAGGCTCAATCACCTCGGCCACCTCTCTAAGCCCATCATCAAAACTCAGAATAAAACCGGGTTTCTTGCGCTTCCTTAGCTTTCCGGGTGCACGGAGTATTTCGGGTGACAAGGGTTCAAAATACTTACAGATCTCATCCAAATCCCGCTCAAACTCCGCGGAAGATTTTATCCGGTATAAATGTCGAAGGTGCGCAGGACTTTGGTTGCTCACCGCATGGTACAAAGGAAAAATCAATTTCTGTCCCGTTGCACCAATCATAAGGTTTAGGGGAAGGGTTGGAGAAACAAGTGATAATATCTGTCGGGCTCTATCCATCAGGGTTTAATGATTTTATTCAGAGGGAATGGCATTCTGTTAATCCTAAGGCTTGGGTAAGGACGGTTCACCGCGCCAAATCCCTCGAAAAAACGGGCAATCCCTGGAATGTTTGATCCTTCGAAATCAAGAAGGTACGAACTTCCTGCAAATTCTTGAATAATTCGGTTCACAATGGCAAACATGGCTTTTTTTTCTTTACCCAGGGGATTGGAAACGGGGATAAGGTAGTAAAATCTTTTCTCATCGCGAAGAAAGAAAACCGCTGCACAGGTATTTCCCCCGGATGCAGCAGTGCAAACAAGGCCAGCATTGTGGTCCATAACCGTATTTATAATATCGCTTATTCTCTGCGTCGGAATCCGCCTTCGGTTTGAACCGGTATTCTCCAATTTCAGAGTTAGAAGCTCATCCACACTCCCTTCCAAACTAATCTGTAAGCCCTTCGACTTCTGAAGGTTTCTGCCGGTATTTGCCGAAAAACGCGATGAAAGCGTATTATAATCGCTGTCGAGCGGGAGTACAAAGTTATTGTTCATGCTGAAGGTGAAATGTTCAGACATAATTTCATTTTCGGAATTCAGGTTAAGAGCAACATATCTAAATTGCTGAGGTATGGAATTTAAAAACGCCTCTGTTTCGGGAACTGAAAGGCGATTTTTGGAATATACACCAAATTGCTGTGCATAAACAGGCTGCATGACATACTGAATTCCGTACTTTCTTTTTAGGGGGAGGGGCATAACAGCGGCATATCCGTCTTGCTCAAGTCCGCACCAGCCGGGCGAAACCAGATCGAGATACCAACTCATTCCATAAATGAGTCCATTGGGTGAGCTGCTCACGCACCGATCCCATTCCCTTCGGTCAATTTCTGAATTTTGAAGAAAATGGATCATCATGTCTTGCTTTTCAATGTTTCGAGCATCTGAACATAAACGTTTTTCCAGCCTTCCCATTCTCCATAATCGCTCAGACTGTCGTTGTGCCATACCGGAATAAACCAACCTCCTGCCTTTTCAACAATGTCGATATACCCGTTTATGATGTCCATGCTTTCCTCAGGAACTTTGTGAAGATAATCTTTCAAGGTCCTGTCCATTAGCGTAAACGGCCATATTTTTAGGGAGGTCCTCTGCTCCCTCTTCAAATCATAGAAATAAAACGGAGTGCAGACTCCCGCCCTGAATCCGGGTTGACCGGGATATCCCATGGAATAATCGTTTTGAACCCCAAGGTTAATAAGGTTGGTGTAGGTTTCCGGAAGCTTAAGTTTCAGGAAATGCTGACGGGAGTTTTTCAGGGGATAGGGAAGCAATTCCCTAAGGGTGTCAAACTCGTTTTTCAGAATATGAAACCCCTGATTGGAGCGATAGGATGGGTGCATTCCAAGTTGATAATCGCTTGCCAGACCCGAGAAAAGGGCTCTCCACTCGGGGTTGTCGGTGGCACTGTTGGGATCGTATTTCGCAGGCTTACCGGAGAGGGTGAAGAGCAGTAGCTTTTCCGGGAACTCTCTGTGGATTTCTCGAATTGCATCAAAGGTGAAAAAAGGATCGGGCTCATCGCCTTTAAGCACGCTGATCCGCTTTTTAAAATCCTTTCCCTTGAAAAAGGATGCCGCCAAACCACCCCATACCCTATAGCGTCCTTTATTCCTGAAGGCCCAGGCATGATCGATATCGATTGTTGTGATCCAGTGGAACTTGTTTTTCTTGGTTTTCAATGCAGGATAATACCTTCGGATTACAGAAGCAAGTTTAATAGTCCAAAGGTTCACCACCGGAAGGTCGAGAAACCCGGCGCGGAAAGCAAGCGATTCGCGGGCAGGAAAACGACTGTGGGCATCACGGGAATGGTCGAGGTATTCCTCGTAGCGGCTGAGCAGCCAGAACGACGCGGAGAAAATATCGAAGGGTACCGGGTACTCGGGATTATCGGAAAAAAGCACAGTTAGCCCATCCCAGACTCCCGTTTCAATGCTTCTGCCTTTGATGTCTGTCTCACCAAGAAGCCCGGACGGACGGATACAAAGTTTGCCTGGCAAATCAAGGTATATGTAATAGATTACAGGACCTTCGAATGCGTTGGCATCATCCAGACTTTGGGTTTGGTTCATTTTCAGCCCAAGCAGGTCCGAAAGCAGGTAACTGAAGATATAATCAGTCCGGCTGTTTCGTGTTTCACTGTATATAAGAATCTCGTCGCTCATTATATTTCGAGTCTTGCAAGGGTAATTCCGGCCCCTCCCCTTTCAACCTGCTCATCGCCGAACCATTCAATAAGCTTATTGGCTTTGAGTTGTTGACGGATCAATTCCCTTAAAATCCCATTGCCTTTTCCATGCAAGATACGAAGTTCCCGCCTCTGAACCATAATTGCCTCATCAATAAATTCGGCAAGGATTTGCAAAGCCTCATCGGCACGCTTGCCTCTGAGATCGATATCCGGGCTGAACGACAGTTTCCTTTCGCCGATATTCCAGCTTCCCAGGTCGCTTGCCGTATAAACCTTTTTGGCCAGCTGTTTATATTTTTCGGGGGATATTTTCGCGAGATTATCGGCTGGAACTGTTGTCTGGATATTTCCAAAAGCAACGGTGAACTTTTTTCCGTTTACCTTTAAAACCTGACCGGGAGTTTCCTGACCGGCCATTAGAA
>JAIFNN010000023.1 GCA_020047715.1 Bacteroidota bacterium
TGGGGAAACGTTTATGATACTCGAAAAACCTACTATGAAATGAGTGTTAACTATGCCAGGGAATTTGGCCTGCACAGTATTACAGGTTTGCTGCTTGGAAATCGCGATCTTAAATACATCGATTATCAGACCCCGTTTGCTACCGAGGGAATCGTTGGCCGTGTTACCTATGACTATGCAAGGCGCTATCTGGCCGAGGTTAACATGGGTTACAACGGTTCGGAGAACTGTGCCCCGAGTAATAGATACGGCTTGTTCCCTGCATTTGCGCTGGGATGGATCGTGACGAATGAAAACTTTCTGCAAAACACTGCTTTTACCCGTGTTGTAAGCAGTCTGAAATTCCGTGCATCACTCGGATGGGTCGGTAACGATAAAATTGGGGGCGAGCGATTTATCTATCTGCAGCAGTATGAGGAAGCGGGTGGTGCTATGTTTGGCACTGGCGATAATTGGTATCAGGGAATTAGGCAGGGAACCATTGCCAACGAGAATGTGCAGTGGGAAGTGGCGCGAAAACAGAACATCGGATTTGAATCGGATTTCTTTAACGGATTATTCGGCTTGAACGTGGATTACTTCTTCGAATACCGCGATAAAATCCTTACTACCATAACCAATACCAGCCCTGAATATATTGGTGCCGTTTTCAGTGCGGCTAACATCGGAATTGTTGAGAACAAAGGATTTGAAATAGAGTTCCGTCACAATAAATCCATTGGGAATTCTTTCTCCTACTATATGAAAGGAAACCTGTCCTATGCGCACAACACCATTATCCAGAAGGACGATGCTTTTATGACGCTCGACTATCAAAAGGAAGAAGGCTATCCCATAGGTACTCCCCTGAAATATATTCAAACCGGAATATTCCAAACTTATGAGGAAATTTATGACAGTCCGCCGCAAATATCCCAACTTGGGGGTATGGCGGGTAACAATATTGTGTACCCGGGTGATCTTATTTTCAAGGACATAAACAACGATGGGGTCATTAACCGCTTTGACCAAACAAGAACCGGTTATTCCTATGTGCCCGAAGTTACGTATGGGTTTACCCTGGGTATGAATTACAAGAACTTCGACATATCTGCATTGCTTCAAGGAGTATCCAGAGCTTCTTTTGAGAAAAACTGGGAGATTATGTGGCACTTTTCGAATAACGAAAATGTGTTCCCCAAACATTGGAACTACTGGACACCTGAAACCTCCGGATCTGAGGAGTATATCCGCTTATATGGACCTTATCAGAACAATGAGTCGGGTAGCACCTATAGCCTTGGATCGGGTGAATATGTGAGGCTTAAAAATGCTGAATTCGGTTATACTTTGCCAAAATCACTTATGACCCGGATGAACGTAGAGTCCCTTAGGATTTATTTCTCCGGTGTGAACCTTATTCTCTGGGCCAAGGAACCTTACCTCGATCCGGATAACCGGGATCAGAGAGGGGGTAGCATGCCTCCCCTGAAATCATACAACATCGGGATCAACCTTAACTTTTAAAATGCGAACCATGAAACACGAATGCTTTCACCACGCAAACCAAGGGGCAGTAAAAATTCAATTCATGCGGGATCAATCAACATCCCTTTAAAATAGTTGCATCATGATTAAGAAAAGTATCTATATATTTTTAGCACTGGCTTCCTTTTCAATGATCTCCTGCGAGGATGATTTTCTGGATCGGGCCCCGGGACTGAACCTGGATGAGGAAAAAGTGTTTACCATCTTCGAAAATGCCCAGCGTTTTCATGTGGATATCTACAGCCATCTGCAGGACGGTTTCAACCGCCTTGGCAACTTTCAGCCCGTACCCATGTCCTCGGCGGCCGACGAGTCGGATTCGTACATGGGTTATCATGGAACCCAAACCCTAAATTTCGGGAGTTACGATGGGGTGGACAATCAACTTTTTAACTACTATTCAGGCATCAGGAAAGCCAACATATTCATGTCAAAACTTGAAGTTATTCCTTTTCCCGATGAGAAAACAAAAGAGGGCATGGTTGGGGAAGCTCATTTTTTAAGAGCTTTCTACTATTTCGAGATCATTAAAAGGTACGGCGGAATGCCAATTATCGAAGAGGTGCTTAACCCCGGAAATAACCTGATGTATCCGCGAAATTCATACAAGGAATGCGTTGAGTATATCCTGGCCGATTGCGAAAGCGCTATAAGTACTCTCCCGGTAAACCGGCCCGATAACGAGATGGGGAGAACCACAAAAGGCGCTGCCATGGCCCTGAAAGCAAGAATGTTGCTTTATGCTGCAAGTCCATTGTGGAATGTGGAAATTACCAACGCCGATAAATGGCAACTCGCGGCCGACGCAGCCAAAGCGGTTATTGACCTGAAGGATGAGAACGGTGCCCCGATGTACGAACTTTTTAACAGGGGTAATGGCGCAGCTGACTATGAACGCTTGTTTTTCACCCGACGCAACAATGGAAACAATGAAGTTATCTTTTACAAGCATCAGGGACCAATTGACTTCAATAACCAGCAGATTGCCGTATGGGCGCCCAAGGGTGATGGTTTCGACGGGGCCGGTGCGGTGGCACCCACTCAGAATTTTGTGGATCTTTTTGAAATGAGCAACGGAAAGTTAATCGGCGAATCGGGTTCCGGTTACGATGCCAACAATCCCTACCTGAACAGGGATCCGAGATTTTACAAAACAATTATCTACAATGGTTCTGTTTGGCAAGGAATCACAGTAGAAACCTTTTTATCGCCCGACCTTACATCAAACGGAAAACACAGAAAAATCCTTGCAGAATATACCAGTACTGGCTATTATGTGAGAAAGTACTTACCTGAGGAAGTGAAAACCAAAACAACGGTACAGGCATATCACAACTGGATTTATTTCCGGCTCGCCGAAATGTATTTGAATTACGCCGAAGCAATGAACGAAGTCGCAGGCCCAACAGCCGAAGTATATGCCGCTCTCAATGAGGTCAGAGGAAGGTCGGGTGTTGTGGATATGCCCGCAGGACTCAGCAAGGAACAGATGCGACTGCGCATTATGAACGAAAGGGCTATTGAGCTATCCTTCGAGGAACACCGCTGGTGGGATGCACGAAGATGGAAAAAAGGAGCGGAATGGTTTGGCGGGGAGATTTTCGAAATGTACATCGTTAAAGACGGAACCGGAACCTTAAGCTATACCAAAAAGCCTATCGATGTGAGAATTTATCGGGATTACATGGATCTTTACCCGATTCCAATTTCTGAAATGAACAAAAACCCATTGCTGCAGCAAAATCCAGGCTGGTAACACTATTGAAATAACTGTTTAAGTAAATAAGCTATGCAAGGAATAATAAATCATATCAAATTATTCAGCTTCCTTCTGATTTTGTCGCTGGCAGGATTAATCTCTGTTCAGGCACAGGAAAAAGACGGGAAAACTGTAACTGGCATTATAAAAGATTCCGACGGGCAGCCCATTCCCGATGTAAATATTTCTGTGCTCGACAAATTTGATCATACGTTTACAAGCCAGGAAGGCTCGTATTCCATTACCCTAAGCACCGGTGGCTCATTGTATTTCAGCAAGGAAGGCTATATCCCGGTAAAAATCGATGCAATGCCTGAATCAGGCAACTTGGATATCATTCTTGAGCTTACCGGCGATGAAAACCAAATCGATGTGGCTTATGGCACTCGATCCAAATCAGAACTCACACACTCAATCTCTTTCATCAGGGCTAATTCACTTGAGAAAACCCCGGTTGCCAACCTGTCAAATGCCATCGTGGGAAGGACCACGGGACTTACGGTTATTAAGTCGTCCGGTGATGAGCCGGGTTATGACAATTCCTCAATATTTGTCCGGGGGATTGGAACCTTCAACAGCTATGTTTCGCCTTTGGTGCTCGTGGATAATGTGGAACGCGATTTTTCCCAGCTTGACCCACTTGAAATAGAATCTTTCAGCGTGCTTAAGGATGCCGCTGCAACGGTGCAGTATGGAATCAGGGGTGCCAACGGAGTCGTAAATGTAAAAACCCGACGGGGATTTGTTGGCCGACCAGAAATCAATTTCGTGGCCCAGGCCGGATTCCAGTCTCCCTCGCGCCTGCCCGAATATCTTGGCTCGGAGGAATATGTCAAACTATATAACAAGGCCCTTATCAATGATAATTTGCCCCTTTCTGCCGACAGTAAATACGATCCAGCAATGTACAACGGCACACAGGATGAATTCCGTTACCCGGATGTTGATTGGTACAGCGAATTTTTGAAGAAGAGCGCGCCGCAGCAACAGTATAAACTTTCGCTCCGCGGTGGCACATCCACAATCAGGTATTTCGTGTTTATGGGCGTAACCAACCAGGACGGAATTTATGAGTATTCCGATGTGAATCCCCAGTACAGCACCAATCCCAAATTCAATAGGTACAACCTCCGCTCGAATGTTGATGTGGATGTCACCAAGAATCTGCTGGTATCTATTGATCTTGCCACACGCGTCGAAAACCGGCATGTTACCAATTCAAGTGCATCGTCAATCTTTGGGTCACTTTCGCAGTTGCCCCCCAATGCGATGCCTATAACCAACCTCGATGGCTCAATTGCCGGAACATCGGTTTACCGGAACAATCCGCTGGGACTGATCTCCAAAACGGGATACCGCGATAATTATCAGAGAGTTTTGCTCGGAAATGTTGAAGCTACCCAAAAGCTCGATTTTCTGCTCAAAGGTCTTACGGTAAATGCCATGATGGGACTCGACGCCACCAATTATTATTCAACCGGCAGAAGTCAGGCATATGCGGTTTATCAGGAATTTAGCGCGGGCGATTCTACCGAGTATATCAAGTATGGCGATAACAGCGATATCAGCATCAATCCCGAGCGGTTCGACGATGGCTTTTCCTATATGCTCACCAATATCGGGGGATTTTCGTATTCAGGAACCAAAGGCTCAAACTCACTATCCGCAGATCTAAAGTATATGCAGTCGAAGTTTTTTCAGAAGGGAAACAACATTGCGTATGCCAATCAGGGTATTTTTGGAAGGGCTACCTATGGGATCAACAAGAAGTATTTTGCTGAATTCGGTTTTGCTTACAATGGGTCGGAGGACTTCAAACAAGGCAACCGGTTTGGCTTTTTCCCATCCATTTCAGCCGCATGGATTCTTTCGAGTGAAGCATTCCTTCAGGAAAACGAAAGCATTTCCTTTCTTAAACTTCGGGGTTCGTACGGAAAGGTTGGCAACGGAAAACTCGGATTGGAACGCTTTCCCTATGAACAGAAATTCTACGGTGGTGGTGGATATATTTTTGGTTCAGGTTTTGGTACTACCGATGGTTCTTATGAGGGCAGAATCCCCAACCCGGATATCAGATGGGAGGAATCGCTTAATGCAAACATCGGGATAGATTTGGAGTTAAAGAGTATGCTGAGTTTAAGTCTTGACTTTTTTAATAATTACAGAAAGAATATAATTACCACCGGTTCGAACATTATACCCTCAATCATTGGTCAGAATCTTCCATACGAGAATAACGGTACTCATGTTAACAGGGGATTCGAAACCATGCTCAGCTACCAGCATAACGAGAAGAACTGGGGATATTCCTTCCAGGGAAATGTGTCGTTTGCCCAAAACGAGGTGATTAACATGGAAGAAGTTGAGGGTTTGCCCGATTACCAATACAGGCAGGGAAAATCGGCTTCTGCTATCTGGGGACTTGAATCAATTGGATTTTTCAAAGATGCCACAGATATTGCAAATAGCCCATACCAGTCATTTCAGGCAGTTCAGCCGGGAGATGTGAAATTTAAGGATCAGAACGACGATGACATTATTGATAGTCAGGACGCTATTGTTATCGGCAATGCAATTCCGCTGTGGAATTTCGGATTACTGGGCGCTGTCCATTATAAGGGATTCGACCTGCAATTAGTTTTGAACGGCACCCTTGGCAGAACGGTTCTGCTAACCAATAACAGCATGTGGGTACTTCAGAACAACAACAAAGCTACCGATGTGGCTTATGATGCATGGGAGCAAGGGGTAAATGAGGATAATGCTGCCTATCCGCGTTTAACTACGCTGAGCAATAAGAATAATTATAATGTTTCAACGCTATGGGCCAAGAGTGGCGATTACCTGAAAATAACAAATCTTGAGGTCGGATACAACCTGCCGGATAAACTGCTCGCCAAAGCGGGGATCAGCGGAGTAAGGGTTTTTGTGAATACCTATAACCTCTTCAGTTTTGATTCTATTGGCCAGTACAATATGGACCCTGAAGTTCCCAATGCTGGGATATCGGGCTATCCTGTAATGAAAGTGTATAACACAGGTATAAGTGTTAAATTTTAATTTGAAATTATGAAAAAGATATTCTGCTTACTATCCCTTGGGTTGTCTCTGCTCGTTATAACATCATGCGAGGACTATCTGGATAAGGAAGTTGATACCAATTTGACCGAAGACAAGATCTTTTCGGATGTTCATTATGCACCCGGGTTTCTTTACAATATCTACAACGATCTGCTTCCCGGATACAATCGTTACGACGGGGCTATGCTGGCCAGCGGATGCGATGAGGCAAAAAATTCGTACTCCGGTTCGCTGGTTCAGATGTTTAACAACGGCGCAGTGAATTCCTCGCTGAACCCCGACGAGATATGGGATCAGATGTATTCCGGCATCCGCAAAACGAACATCTTTTTGGAGAAGCTTACCACAACTATTGCTGAGACGAAAAGCATACCGGTGAAGGACCAGCCGCGCATGAAGGGGGAGGCAATATTTCTTCGTGCCATGTTTCATTTCGAGCTGATTAAGCGGTATGGCAGTATCCCATATATTGATAAGGTGCTAGTCATCGAAACCGCATCTGATGCTGCTCAGCTTGGCTTTGATGAAGTAGTTGAGAGGATTGTTGCTGATTGCGATAGCGCGATGGTCTATCTGCCTGAAGCAAATGATGATGCCAACAAAGGTCGGGCCGTAATAGCTTCTGCCGCCGCTCTGAAGTCGCGAATCCTTCTTTATGCCGCAAGCCCCCTGAACAACCCTGCCAACAATCTCGAAAAATGGGAACGGGCGGCTCAGGCTGCATCCGCTCTTTTGGATATGGCCGGTGCATCTATCGGTCTGGAAACAAAATACGAAAAGGTTTTTACTACTGTTTATTCCCGTGAGGTACTTCTTGCCACACAAGCAGTAAATACAAACGATTTTGAAAGATCAAATTTTCCGGTAAGCTATGGCGGACTGGGATTCACAAATCCTACGCAGAATCTTGTGGATGCCTTCGACACCAAGCTGGGTAAACCTATTTGGGATGATGAGGCTTACGATCCAATAAATCCCTATCTCAACCGCGACGAACGGTTTTATTCCGTTGTACTCAGCAATCAAACGATTTTCAAAAGCCGCAAAGTCGAAACTTATATTGGTGGGAAAGACGGCCTTCAATCAGGTCCTACTGCCACCAAAACCGGCTATTACCTGAAGAAATTCGTAGATCCCTCAGTGGACCTGGATAAGGGAACCACAGTTAGGAAGCCTTGGATTCTGTTCCGTTTTGCTGAAGCTTACCTGAATTATGCTGAGGCCGTTAACGAGGCATCGGGTCCGGTAAAAGAAGTTTATGATGCCGTTTACGAATTGCGGAAAAGAAATTACGTCATTACCAGTCGTGCCCGCTATCCGGCAGGTATGACGCAGGAACAGATGCGCGAGCGACTGAAAAAGGAGCGTCAGGTGGAGCTTGCTTTTGAGGAACATCGCTTCTGGGACCTTCGCCGCTGGAAAGATGCTGAAGTTGTACTCAATCAGCCTGCCCTGGGAATGAAAATCCTTTTTAACGCTGCCGACACAACATTTACATATGAGAAATTCGAAGTCGAAAGCCGT
>JAIFNN010000058.1 GCA_020047715.1 Bacteroidota bacterium
CCGTTGTTCATTATTCCCACAAAAAAATAGTACACTATGAACTTAAAACGAATTTTCGGTGCATTGCTTACTATTCTGGGGATAGCTGGACTTATTTACACCGCGGTATTATTTGCAGGAATTACCAGTGCCACACATGATGTTATGACCGTTGTGATATTTGCTGGTGTTAGTCTGATTTTCTTTATTGCGGGAATCAGCCTGATTCGCACCACCAAAGATGCATCCTGAATCCTCAGACTAACGAATCATGTCTTTCCAAAAAATGGGATTTTCCGAATCAATAGAAGACGTTCTGGAGGCACTTAAAGTAGATCCCGCTCAAGGACTTTCTGAAGAAATAGCCTCAGCCAGAATAAAGGAATTCGGTGCCAACAAATTGCGGGCTGAAAAGAAGAAGAGTATATTCCTATTATTTGTTGAACAGCTTAAAAATTGGCTGATATTTATTTTATTAGGTGCTGTGGTTATAACCCTGTTTATGGGAGAGTATGTGGATGCAGTAATTATTTTGCTGGTAATAAATGTTAATGCAGTTCTTGGGGTTGTTCAGGAAGTGAAGGCTGGAAAGGCCATTGAAGCATTGCAAAAATTAACATTTCCCAAAGCACTCGTTCGCAGGGCTGGAGCAGTAAAGGAGATTGATTCGGAAAATATCGTTCCGGGGGATATCTTAATCCTGGATGCAGGAAGGTATATCTCTGCCGACCTTCGCCTGCTTGAATCCATTAACTTGCAGGTGGATGAGTCCTCCTTAACCGGCGAATCGGTTCCCTCAGAGAAAGATGCTTCCCTTGTTCACGAGGACCCAAAAACCGCATTGGGCGATCGTGCAAACTCTGCTTTTATGTCGAGCATAATTACCAGTGGCAGAGGGATTGGGGTTGTTGTTGGTACAGGTATGAAAACCGAAATCGGCAAAATCGCCGCCATAATTAACTCAGAAGTAAAATCCAAAACACCCCTGGAGATCCGTTTGGACAAACTTGGAAAAACGCTTGGTATTATTGCAGTGTTGATTTGTGTTATCATTTTCATTATTGCCATCCTTCAGGGAAGGAATCTTTCTGAGATGTTCCTTATGTCGGTTTCCCTGGCTGTAGCTGCCATTCCAGAAGGACTTGCCGCCATCGTGGCTGTAGTTCTGGCAATTGGTGTTACCAACCTATCGAAAAAAAACGCAATAATTAAAAAGCTATCCGCTGTTGAAACGCTTGGCTCATTGAATATTATCTGCTCAGATAAAACAGGCACCTTAACCCAAAACAAGATGACGGTAACAAACTGTTTCAATCTGGAGGGGGAGGTACCCGTTATCCGCAGTGGAGAAAATGTTGTTTCTGAGGATATAATGTTCCTTGCCAAAGCAATGCTGCTCTGCTCCGATGCTACCTACGACAATGAAAAGGGTACCGGTGATCCAACGGAGATCGCTCTGCTTTTATTGAGCGATGATTTTGGGATTGATCGGGAAAAAACGCAATCCGGCAGCAAGAGAATCGATGAATTGCCATTTGATTCCGACCGTAAGCTAATGTCGGCACTTATTGAAGAAAGCGGAAAGTATACAGTTTATACCAAGGGAGCAATTGGAAATCTAATTAAAATTTGTACCCATGTTTTGGAAAAGGGTAAAACCATTCCGATTACCGATTCTCATAAAAATAAACACCTTGCCGCAGCCGAAAAGATGTCCGACAAAGCCTTGCGTACTTTGGGATCGGCTTATAAAACAGCGAATATGAATACCAGATCTTCCGAAATGGAAAATGACCTGGTTTTTATTGGTTTTGTAGGAATGATCGATCCACCGAGGGCTGAAGTGAAGGAATCCATTCAAAAAGCAAAAGGAGCAGGTGTGTCAACTCTCATGATTACCGGTGATCACAGAAATACTGCTTTTGCCATTGCCTCTGAGCTGGGAATTGCAGATGCAATTGAGCAGACGATAACGGGGCCGGAGATCGATGAACTTACCGATAAGGAATTCGCAGAAAAGATTCAGGATTATCTTGTTTTTGCCCGCGTCTCCCCCGAACATAAAGTAAAAATTGTTCGTGCGCTGAAATCACAGGGAAACATTGTATCCATGACCGGCGACGGGGTTAACGATGCTCCTTCGTTAAACACTGCCGATATTGGGGTTGCAATGGGCATATCAGGCACCGACGTTGCAAAGGGGGCATCTGATATGATTCTCACAGATGACAATTTCTCTACTATCGTTGCAGCCATAGAACAAGGACGGAATATTTACAATAACATTAAAAAATCGGTAATTTTCCTCATTACTTGTAACCTTGGAGAGGTGATTACCATTTTTGTTGCCCTGTTAATTGGTTGGAAAGCCCCATTGCTTGCTACACAGCTTCTGTGGATAAATCTTATAACCGATTCCCTTCCCGCAATAGCTCTGGGCATGGATCCGGGAAGCCCGGATGTGATGAAAGACAAGCCGCGACCGGCAAAGGAGAGTTTCTTTGCAAACGGAGCCGGTATGCATGTTTTGCTCGGGGGATCTTTAATAGGATTGTTAACAATTGCAGCTTACTTTTTTGGCTATTACGAGCATGGATATTCCCCATTCGATAAAGAAGCAACGCAAAATACAGTTGAATATGCCCGTACGATGGCCTTCATGGTTCTGGTTGTTTGCCAGTTGTTTTACTCTTTGGCTTTGAGAAACGAGAGTAAATCGATATTCAATATTGGGGTGTTCACTAATAAATACCTTGTTGGCGCAATTATAGGGGGAATGGCCCTTCAGCTGGTTGTTGTTGGAATTCCTGCATTGCAAAGGGCATTTCATTTGCAAATGCCTGATATCCGGGCATGGGGGATTATTTTTGCACTTGGGTTAACTCCTTTGGCTTTGAATGAGTTCATCAAGGTATTTGTGAGGGCCTCGAAAAGGAAATAAATTTTTAATCCTTGGGATATGGATCAGCTGCCCTTGAATATGCTATGGCTCAGCTATGCTTGCACTCATATTTTCTATTGAATACAGCCTTTAATTCCTGACATTTTGGACTTTGCCGAATAATTGAACAGAAACCGTTCCGGATCCCTTTCGCAATCAATAAATCCAATATGCCTATCATTTGTATCCCTGACCTCAAGAATAAAATATTGGCCTCGCCAATTTCAGCGATGTAATCGGTATTATTTTCATTGAAGGCAGATTGTATTTTTTGTTTCAACCAGGGCTCAACAAAAGCTACAGTTGCAATCTTTGTCATGACGATTATAATACCTGCCCCGATAAGTATTTTAAAAAAGAGGGTCCTTTTCATTTTAGTAGGGTATTGCAATTAAAGAAAACAAGAAAGGTAAACCAAAATCTATCATGCAACCTTGCACAATTTATTCAAAGAATTACAAGATTCATTGGCTAATGAAATCTCCTTCTGTGAGTACAAATTTGAAATGCAATTCCTTACGAAGGTCAATTATATTCAGAAAATGATAAGCCTGTGAATCGAATAAGATCCCAGCATTCAAGGAACCAGATTATTGGAATTTAATCTGTGAATGATGCAACTCTTTTTGAAATTTATGTAACAACCGAACTAATTCATTCGTGTATTTTTGTATAAATAATTGACATGTGGAAATGCATGACAGAATCGATCATTTTATAATAAATGAGCCTATCAGACAAATAGCAAGCGGATAAACAAAGGGCGAAACCCCAATACACCATGACTTTCATTGACTACTATAAAATATTGGGAATTGATAAGGCAGCAAGCCCGGCAGACATAAAAAAAGCCTACCGGAAATTGGCACGTAAGCATCATCCCGATTTAAATCCGAATGACAAAGAAGCAATTAAGACCTTCCAAAAGATCAATGAGGCAAATGAGGTGTTAAGCGATCCGGAAAAGCGAAAGAAATATGATAAACATGGAGAAAACTGGCAACATGCGGAAGAGTATGAAAAGGCCAGGCAAAATAAGCCGCGTTCTTCTAATACAGGTGGACAAAGGTTTTCAGGGGCACAAGCAGAAGGTGACTTCTCCGATTTCTTTTCTTCTATGTTTGGCGGAGGCGGAGGTTCACGACAGGTGAAATACCGGGGTGAAGACCTGAATGCCGAATTACAGCTTGAACTGATTGAAGCTTATAAAACTCACAAACAAACGCTTACAGTAAACGGGAAATCAATCCGGATAACCATCCCTGCAGGAATTGAAAACGGGCAAACTATTAAAATTCAGGGCCATGGCGGACAAGGAGCAAACGGCGGGCCGAATGGAGATTTGTTTATATCATTTTCCATTGCCAATCACTCAATGTTTAAAAGGCTTGGGAATAATTTGTATGCATTTGTAGATCTGGACTTGTATGTAGCTGTTTTGGGCGGTGAAATCACACTTGAGACCCTCAACGGTAAAGTAAAGCTAAAAGTGAAGCCTGAAACTCAGAATGGAAGCAGAGTCAAGCTGAAAGGAAAAGGATTCCCGGTTTATAAATGCGATGGTCAGTTTGGTGATTTACTGGTCACTTATTCTATTAAAATCCCCACACAATTAAACGAAAAGCAGCGAGAGTTATTTACTGAGTTATCTCTATCGGAACAACAATAACAAAGCCATGTCAAAAGAATATTTAATAGCAGTTGAAGAGTTTTGCAGTATACATGGGGTTGAGATTTCGTTTGTAAGTTCCCTGGAGCAATCCGGTATGTTGGAAATAACTACTATTAAGGAAATCGGGTATATAGATGCAGCGCAGCTTCGGCAACTTGAGCGATTAATTCGATTTTATAATGACATGGATATAAATTTAGAAGGGATCGAGACTGTCAATCATCTGCTGGATAAAATTACCCAACTACAGGTTGAAAATACGGAACTAAAAAACCGTTTATTACTTTATGAGATATGAATTTCAATCACACTAAAAGACCGATGAATACAATGGGAGCAACAAAACAACTTGGCATTTGGATGGACTATTCAAAGGCCGTAATAACCGAAATAACTGATAACATCATTGTGTACAGAAGAATTACACCTGATTTTAACAGTGATGACAAGGAACAAAGTCTGAAAATGAATGAAAGCCGAATGGATGAAAAAGAGCAGCAGCAATCGGGCTATTACAAACGAATCGCAGCGTTTATCAAGGGATTTAAGGAGGTACTACTGTTCGGACCCACTGAGGCTAAAAGCGAATTGATGAATTTTTTGAAAGCCGATCGTCAGTTTGATACTATAAAAATTGAAGTTATATCAGCCGAAAGGATGACAAGCCAACAAATATATGATTATGTAACCAAGTATTTTAAGTAGCTGGTAACCTCGGTTTTCAAACAACAAATTTTAATAGACAGGTGAATTTTATAACAGTTTTAAAAAAACAAAATGAAAAAATCATTCCGCTTCTTTGGGCTTCTTGCCCTGATTCCTGCTCTGATGCTCACATCTTGCGGTTCGGGTAAAAAACTAACCGCTTCAATGGTAAGGGTTGAAAAATTGGAAAAAGACAGTACAAGTACCCATTAACCGGAAACCGATTTTTAACTCTTTTGTTTCAAATTCAGGATTCCCGGATACTTTTTTTATTGAAACACAACCACCCCCGGTTTCCCGATCTCGAAATCCCTGAAGCCAAAATCGTTGCTTCTGGTGGAATTGGCTTTGAAAACATTTTGGCCGTCTTCTGGAACAATAGGGTAGTAGGATATCGAAAATTGAAAAGTATTAATAATAAGGTTTTCGTTTTTTATCAAAACCCCTAGTCCGATCTGCGAATATATTCTGCTGTTACGAAATCCGCTAGAACTGTTCCCCAGCATTCCAAGGGAACAATTAATATAAGGCCCAAACTGGAAGCCGATAATATTCCATGGCGAATAGGATTGCGTTTGCAGTGTAAACATAAGGCGGCTTGAACCCGATAGAATTTCACTTTTAAAACCATCAAGGCCATGACCTTCATTAAGATTTAAACTATCGTTTGAAAACCTGTTTATTCCTAGGGTCATCTGGGGTTTAACAAATTGCCTGAATTTCCATTTCCCAATTTCAAACAGCCTTGAATAGTAGTTTATTCCAATTACAACGGCACCCTGTTCGGTTTGCTTCCCCTTAAAGAACGTGCCATATTCAAAATTGGAACTCAGATATCCCCAGGAATAATACCTGCCGGATGAAACGCGCGCCCCAAGGTAAATCCGGCCAATTTGATTTTTCACCTGATGGCCTCCTGTAAGGCTAAACACCCTTCCCACCGGAACGTCTTCTGTAATTCCGTATTTCAAAAAATAATTATCCTGAACATATTTTCGGGTAGACATACCAATGCTTGTAAGATAAAAGTTCTCGTTAGAATACTTGTATTGTGCGTTAAAAGTCTCTGCCGGTCTTTCGGAATATCTGACCCGAAAATACCGGGCGGAAATTATGAGGTTGGTTGTCCTGTGGCTTCCTGAGATGCCTGCGAAGATTGGAATGGCTTTGCCTGCCCAGTAATCCTGAGTATTGTACTTGAATTTTTCCTGAGCATAAGTCGAATCAGCCTTAAGGACCGAATCCCTGCGAAACTCATTTGAAACGCCAAGGCCTGCAGCCCATTTTGCAAAAGGGGAAAAAAACGGCCGGTCAATAGTTATGTTTTTTGCATAATTCCCAAACTCGTCTTTTGAGTAATTCAGGCTTGAAGAGATAAAGGAATTCCGGATATTGGGAATGAAATAATTCATGTTGTACGCAAAGTTATGCGTGTCGTGAAACCATTCTCCCCCGGTTTTAAAATCGTGGCCCAAGCCTAAAAAATTATTATCTGCCAAATTTAAAGCAAGTTGTGAGGATGACGCAGACATTCCCGGAATTAAGCTCCAACGGTCAAGCGATTGTATGAATATATCAACCGAATCAGAGTTTTTTGAAACCGGTTTAATTGTGAATGAAACATCCCGCACATATCCCCTGCTGCGCACTAACCGTTCCGATTCTTTCACCAAAAGTGTGTCAAACACCTGATTCTGGTGAATCAACAATAAGTTTCTAATGGTTATGTCCTGCGATTTGATGTGCAGATAATTCTCGGATCGGGTTAGAAAGTTCTGTGTTTTAACCGCGTTGTCTGTAATAGAATAGCCAAAAGGATCGAGTGTTTCGATACGTATATTCCTGATGATTTTCCCTTCATAGGCACTGTAAGGCTTCTGCAACAGGCTATTACGGGTTTTCTTGGATCTGTTTCTTTCTGGGGGTACGGCCGGTTCATCCTTGATAATTAAATCGTATAGATATTTTGTGATTTTGCGTTTTTTTGAAATTGATTCAAGATTGTCATAAATATTTCCGGAATCTGTTTTCGGGGGAATTTCCTGTCCATATATAGATTGACTCCACAAAACAGAAACCAATATTAAAAGGATATTTATTCTGAACTGCATCGAATTCAAGTTAATACATCTGATGAGTGTGGAGGTGAAAATTCGCTGATATTGAATTTCATTTTAACCATCCTTTCAAGTCCCAGCCACTATTATTGCCTTGGGGTGTTTTCATCATCCTCCCTTGCCTTGACTTCTGCTTTGGCCTTGTTTTTGAAATATCTCCGCAAAAGGAAATTCTCCTTAAGCGCCTCCATATTTTCATCCAGGCCTTTTGAGCTGTTTTTCAGATTCTCAATTGTCAGTCCGATATCCTGCGCAATAACTGTATCCTGAACCAAGCTGCCAATTGCACCTTGACCCTTGTTGATTTTGGTAACGATCTCTTCAAGCTGTTGAGAAATTACTTCAGCATTCGCGGTGGTGACTTCCAAACTTGTCATGATGTCGAAAACTTTTTGACTGGCACTATCCATGGTCCAATTCAGTCTCTCGCTGCTTTCCCTAAAGTTCGAGACGCTGGCGATAATATCCTGGGCAATCAGAGAGTCGTGTATAACTCTGCCAAGTGTTCCTCTGCCACTGTTAATTTTAAGCATAGTTTCGGCAAGTTGAGCGGTAATAATTTCAACACTCCCTGAAGTTACCTGTAAACTTGCGATAATGGCGTCTGTTTCAACTGGTTCGGAGGAAGTGAGCTGCTGTTTTTCTTTTACCACGGGCGATTCAGAGCTTCCCTGGGAGATTATTAATAGCCTGTCGCCAATTAGTCCTTCTGAACCAATTGCAACCTCGCTGTCGGCTTTAATGAACTTCTGAATTTCTTTCCTAATCAGCATATCTACTTTGACCGTTGTGGCATTTATGATGCTGATTTGATCAACCGTACCGATGGTAATGCCGGAGAATCGTATGTTATTTCCCACCTGCAGACCGCTGACATTATGAAAAGTAGTTGTAAGTTTAATAACCGGATTGAAAAGGTTTTTTTGTTTTCCAATTATAAACACGGCAAGGATAAAGATTGCAAGTCCCCCTGCAATAAAGAGCCCTAGCCGCACCTTGAATTTTTGAGAATGTGTTTCCATTTTTTTAGTTAATGTGCTGGTCTTGAATTCCGGCGTAATTATTTACATGCTGCCAATATCAGTTCATCATGAAAAATGCCCTGATCTCAGGGTCTGTCGACTCTCTATATTCCTTAACACTCCCATCCTTATAGACCTCTCCTTCTTTAAGCATGATGATGCGATCGGCAGTCTTAAGGGCGCAATTGATATCATGGGTAATAATCATGGAGGAGGTTTTATATTTTTCCTGAACGTCATTGATCAATGTGCTGATTTCGTCTGATGTTACAGGATCAAGTCCGGTTGTGGGCTCATCATACAACATAATTTGAGGGTCCAGAACAATTGAGCGCGCCAGGCTTATTCTTTTTCGCATGCCTCCGGATAGTTGTGCTGGCATTTTGTGCAAGGCATCAGCCAGTCCAACATTTGTCAATACCTCCTCAATTTTTTCTTTGATCTGATTTTCAGACAAGTTTTTTTTAACCCTGCGTAAGGGGAATTCCAGGTTCTGTTTCACTGTCATCGAATCGTATAATGCGCCACTTTGAAAAAGGAATCCGATTTTTTGCCTAATCAGGTTCAACTCATTTTCCTTGAGCCCATTGATATCCTTTCCAAATACCTTGATCGAACCTTCGTTTTGTTTTAGTAATCCAACAATGCATTTTATTAGAACAGACTTTCCTGTGCCCGATTTGCCAAGAACCACTAAGTTTTCCCCGGCAAAAAGTTGCAGTGACACGTTTTTAAGTACGGGCTGGCTTCCAAATGATTTTTTCAAGTCATTAATTTCAATAACCGGTTTAACACTTATCGTTCCGGTTAAAGCTTGTTCAATTGCCATTTCCTTTTCGTTGCTCATAATACCATCATATCTGTAATTTGCACAGCAATAACATCTACAATAATTACCAGGAGGGAAGCTAAAACAACTGCGGAATTGGCCGCAATGCCAACGCTTTCGGTTCCCCGTCCGGCATTATAACCTTTATAGCAACCTACCAGCCCGATTACAGCTCCGAAAAAGAATGATTTAATCACGGCTGGCATGAAATCCATGAAGTCGATAACGTGGAAGGCTTGCGACATGAATAGAACGAAAGAAACATCGCCTTGGATATTTGCACCTGCCCAGCTGCCAATTATCCCGAATGCATCTGCATACAGAATCAATAACGGAATCATCAGCGTTGCTGCAAAAACTCTTGTCACCACCAAAAACCTTATCGGATTTGTTGAGGATACCTCCATTGCATCTATCTGCTCACTTACTTTCATTGAACCTAATTCCGCACCCATTCCCGAACCAATTTTTCCGGCGCAAATCAGGGCCGTTATTACCGGACCCATTTCCCTGATAAGCGAAACAGCTACCATGCCCGGAAGCATGGTTACTGCTCCGAAATCCACAAGTACCGGTCGCGACTGTATCGTTAGCACCAGACCCATTATGGCTCCAGTGATGGAGATGAGAGGCAATGATTTATATCCGATCTGAAAACACTGACGGAAAAATTCCCTGAACTCAAAATTGCGTGAAAATGCTTCTTTGAATATTGTCATGATAAACAGGAAAACATCGGCTATATCCGTTAAAAAATTATTTGCAACAGCAGTGCCCTCAAGTGTTTTCTCGGTGAGTTTAACACTTTTCTCATAAGCGAAATTTTTAACTTTTATAACTGGGTTAAACTTTGCCATTTTTTTAAGGTCATTGGTTCTCATCAATAAACTTTTGGTTTGATTTTTAAATTAATTATTAAAAATCAATTCATTCAAAAATTTGGGGTAATCAAATTGAAAGCGTGGGTCTTAAAATCGATAACCAACCGACAAGCCATATCCCGTATTCTTTACTTCCGGATTACTTCGTAAAAACCTGTTGTCCTCAGGAGTAATATTCAGCATACCAAGCTGAGCATTAAACTGGAGAGATAATCCAGAGGCCATCTCATAACCGAAAAATACGTTTCCGCCTGCATCCATCGCCTTGAAATAGCTCGTTAAAGCGGGATCTGAGGCATCTACAACGCTTTTGTACTCAATGTCAACATCAACTGTAACATCATTGTCTTCGTAACTCGCCTTGCCCAGTACCCCATATCCCACATAAGGTCCAAATCCAACCATAACAAATCCATTTCCAAGCAGACCTTTATAAACAAGGTTTAAAGGAACTTCGATATAGGATAGTTTAACAGAACCTGTTCCAATTATACCAATACCTGTGTTTTTTGCTCCCTTAACGGAGAACATAACACCTGGCTGAAAATAGAATTCAGGAGCAATAGGGATAGCAAGATTTACACCGGCGTGATAAGCAATCAGCAAATCATTTTCAATTTTATCACCGTTTTCATATTTCCCGTTAAAGGTTTGGAAATTAACACCACCCAGGACTCCGAATGACATTTTCCCTTTTTCAGTAGTTTGCGCCATTAGTAAACTAGCGGATAACCCCATGATAACTGCAAAAATTATAAATTTTGTTTTCATCTTTTTGTTTTTAGAATTTAGTATTTGGAATTAAGAATTCAGAGTATAGAATTTTGAGTTAGGCCAGAATCCCACCTTTTAATTTGCGGCCTCAGCGTCGGCTTTCATTTTCTCATTAGCTGTAATCAGAAATTCAACCCTGCGGTTCTGGGCCCTACCATCAGCTGTTTCATTGTCGTATTTCGCAGCGGTCTCGCCAAACCCTTTAATATTAACCCTGCTGTTTTTTATTCCTTTGGTATAAAGATAGTTTGACACTTCTGTAGCTCTTCTTTCAGATAAGGTTTGATTGTAGGCCAAGCTTCCTTTGCTATCTGTGTGACCCTGGCACTCAATGTCAGTATCTGCATAGCTGTTCAGAACGGTAACAAGCTTATTGAGATTAACTTTGGCTTCCTCCGACAGAGCCGACTTGTCATAACCAAACAAAACATTGCTGCTGAATTCTACTACAATACCTTCTCCTACGCGCTCAACTTTTGCATCGGGAACTGTTTTTGCAATTTCCTCAGCTTGTTTGTCCATCTGGCGACCAATAACAGCACCCGACGCTCCACCAACGGTAGCTCCAATAATGGCTCCAAGGGCTGTGTTGCCTGAAGCTCTTCCAATTACGACTCCAACAGCCCCCCCTGTGGCAGTTCCAACAACTGCACCCTTTTGGGTTTTATTCCAGGATGCACAGCCTGTAAAGATTAAGGCTGCAGTTGCCAGCATGATAACACTCATTCTTAAATTTTTCATGATCGTTTATATTTAGGTGAAAAAACTCTCTTGGAACAATGCTATTGCAATTGATTTTTGAACCGGATAAAACCGGGTTTAATTCTGTCTCAAAAGTAGTCTCATACCGGCTTAACCATGTTACATAACTTTCTCAAAGACTTACATGATTCACATATGGGATTTGCAGCAAATACCAGAACCCCACCCAGCGGCTTAGGTTCCGGAAAACTGTGAATAATGTAACTCTTTATCAGAGTTGTGTAAGGCTCCGGCTAAATAAGTTCACCACCTTTGCATTGTCTCACGATATTCTAAACTTCTAAAAATGAATAAAGCAACCCATCATTTCAAGCATCTGCAGTTTGCAGCATTTTCTAAATCAATCCTGATTTTTGCTTTTTCTTTCCTCTTTTTTGGGGCTTTTGCAAACCCTCAAATTGCCAACAAACAGCAAATTGGTCTGTTCAAAAACTCAAAAACCTGCGTTGTGCTTGAAACGGGAAGCATTTCATACAATGTCTTAATTACAGACGCTGTACAGAAACACTGGAAATTAACGGAATTCGAATTTATTGATCAGGAGAAATTTGAGTTGAGGCGGCATGATTCTCAATACTCCTTTATAGTTCTTCTGAAGGGAGTTTATGATAAAGACCCTGCTGGAGTTGGTTATTCCTACTTAAGCCTTGTTCTTGGCGACCCTGCTTATGATATTGCTGATATGCCAGAGTTGTGCAGCTTCCCGCTTAGCTATGCAGGCGAGATGGACAAGGAGTTTGGCTATGTGATTCCTTCCATGATTATATTCATGCAAAAGCATGTGAACAACCTTGAAAATCATCGTTTACTCATTTCAATTAACGGGCTCAAATACTATAACAGTATGACCAGTTTTAAAGACAAAGTGCTTTTGCTGGATAAGAATTCCCTTTCATCGGATGCTGATTCCCCCGAAAAAATAAATACTGTTTATCCTTATTATGTTAAGCTTTTGGATGTATCCGAAATACAGAAAGAACTGAACGCAAATCCTGTCAATACAGTTTTCAATTACCATGTTGGGCCAGCGGAAAATTCCGGGTCCGGCAAATGTTTTGAAATGATTTTTGATGCAGATGGTTTCCTGTGGTACTACACTTTTCGAGCGGTTACCAATTTAAATGAGGATGGGATGAGTCTTAAGGATTTTCAACGACTTAGATAATTTTTATTAAGATCAAACCCAATAAACCTTACAATAGCAGTCGAAAATATGATTACTGCCTACAATGTGGCAGCAGGTTTGCCAAACCCTGATTTTGAAGAACTGGGTGCAGGAAACATTGGCGGAAGAACATTAGAATCAGGGCTATATAAATGGAGTAGTACTGTTTCACTTCCTTCGAATGTTACCCTTTCAGGTAAATCTGATGATGTTTGGGTATTCCAGATTGCCTCTTTTCATTATAATTTGTGAGAATCATACAAGTTCTTCGAAGAATTATATAACAGATCCTTCTTTATCAAGACCTATCTTCGCTAAAGTTATTTAATCAATGTAAAAACTATCCAAATGAAAAAGATTATTATCGGTTTATTAGTAGTATTAAGTACAATATCAATAAGTTACGCTCAGGATTACCGCACCGGAATAGGAGTCAGGGGTGGGTATTTCAACGGACTTACAATTAAGCATTTCACATCGCAAAGTACAGCCTTCGAATTTTTGTTGGCGAGTAGATGGAGAGGTTTTGAAATTACTGGATTGTATGAGTTTCACAAACCTGCTTTCCAGGAAGAAAGACTGAATTGGTATTATGGTATTGGTGCCCATGTTGGCTTCTGGAATGGCGATTACACAAAAAAATATTGGGGAGAACCCGGAAATACTTATAATGTTATTGGTTTAGACGGAATACTCGGTATTGAATACAATTTCAGGGAAATTCCATTTAACATCGGACTTGACTGGAAACCTGCGATTAATCTCATTGGATATACCGGGTTTTGGTACGATGGTGGAGCGATTTCTGTTCGGTATATTTTTTAGTCCGGAAATTATAGATCCTGTTTTGGGTTTTAGATGTTATTTCAAATCTTGATTCCCATTACAAGGATGTCGTCTACCTGGGAAAAATCCCTCATCCATTCTGTGATGGTTGAGTGCAGTAGTTGCCCCTGTTTTTTCATGTCATCTTTGTGGATAGACAGGAGCATTTCCTTCATGCGCTTCATCATAAATTTTTTACCATCCGGACCTCCGAATTGGTCGGCGTAGCCATCAGTAAAAGTGTAAAAGACATCCCCTTTTCTAAGTTCGATCTCATGCAGGGTGAAGGGATCATTGCTTCTGCGGTGTATTCCTATTGGCATCTTATCGGCAGGGAAGAGGATAATTTCGAGGTTGCGGATCAGCAATAATGGGTTATTTGCGCCCGCGAACTGGGCTTTCATGTTTCTGAGGTCGTAAATGCAAATGGAAATGTCCATCCCATCCTGATTCTCTCCTTCTTTTCCGGTCTGCCTGAGAGACCTGATCACATAGGCTCTTAATTCATTGAGGATAATGTCGGCAGTCTTTTCTTCGTGCCTTATAACGATTTCATTAAGAAAAGCGGTTCCCAACATACTCATAAATGCCCCGGGTACCCCATGTCCGGTGCAATCGGCGGTAACAATGATCAAGCGTTCGTTTTCGTTGTGCATCCAGTAAAAGTCGCCGCTAACAATATCTCTGGGCATATAAAGTATAAAATAATCACTCAGGATGCTCGATAAATAATCTTCCGGGGGAAGAATGGCCGATTGGATACGGCTCGCGTAATGTATGCTGTCGGTAATCTCCTTGTTGATTATTTCAATCTCATTTTTCTGCCGCACTACCTCTGCCGTTCGCTCATGAATAATGATTCGAAGATTACGGGTGTAAATTTTCACAATCCCCAGAATAAAAAGTGCCAGAAGAACTGCATAGCCCAAATAAGCCAAAGTAGTTCGATACCAGGGTGAAAGGATAGTAAAAGAAAAAGATGCCTGGGTACTTTCACTGCCAAAGATATTTCTGGATTTGATTCTGAGGATATAACTGCCTTCATTCAGGTTGGTGTATTCTTTTGCACTTTGTCCCGACCAGTCGCTCCATTTTTTATCATATCCCTCAAGCAGGTAAGAGAAGGTTTGAAGGGATTCGTTTTCTCCCGAAAGGGATGCGAATTCGAAGCTGATCGAGTTTTGAGAGTAGGGTAGGATCGGTTTAATTCCGGAAGGTTGATGCATGGAGGGATAACCTTCAGGACTGTAATTTGTCCCTCCAAACAAGGTGTCACCATTACTTAGGCTGACCTTACGGATTAAAGCATGAAAAACAGTATTGTAATCTTTTGTATGTTTGGGGTCAAACCTATAGATTCCTTCGGGCCCTCCAAACCAAACAATACCCTCACCTGACTCAAAAATGGAATGCTGAATACTTTCCGAAATCCGGGCAAAAGGTTGTGAAACCCATTGGTATCCCTTGCCCGATTGGTGGAAGAGATAACCGGCCCTGTACTTGTTCTTGCTCTGCTCAAAACTTACCATCCACACCTTTTCATCATTCTGATCGCTGATTCTGTGTATATAATGCGATCCATCCGAGAAATCGACACCGAAGGATGAGTCGGGCTCAAAAATATTATGGACGGAAACAAATTTATAAAGTCCCTTGCTGGTTCCTATAATTAAGCGACCTGAAATTTGAGAGATCAGGGTTGGTCCAGATGGAACGCCCTGATCAATCCCGAATTTGAAGATCTCAACTTCATTGATTCTTTTGTCGCGAAAGGAGCGGATATTCATTTTTATCACACCCTCGTTCAAGGTTCCCATCCATAAGTTGCCTAGGTGATCTTCTGAAATGCTTGAGACGGTTTCTGTGATCCCCTCATAATCCTCCTCTTTTATCCATTTTCCCTTGCTATAGTAGAGGGAGGTCAAACCGTTTTCCAATCCCACATATACCCTGGCCGGGTCCAGTTTGGACTGATATATGTCATATGCAATCCCGTTCATGAGTTTCACTTGTTTATGATCTTCCCGGAACAAGATGATCTTGTCATTAGCCACACAAAGAAGGGCGTTATAACCCTCATGACTAAAGTTTAGCAGGTCCCAGCATTCAATGGTCAGATTGTCTATAGCCCTAAAGATTGGCTCGCTGAATTTGGAATCGATGGAGCTCCTGATTACGTTGTCGAGGTAAAAAACCCCCACATTGCTTGCTGCATAAATTCGATCATTAAAGCTTGCAATGGATTGGACAGTTCCTTCAAGGCCATTTTGGCTATTGAAGAAGCTTACAGGGGAAAGGATTTCGATTCTTGAGATACCTTTGCTGAGAGCCAACCAGATATTTCCGAAGGGGTCGGACATCTGGTCGAGGATAATCTCATCCTGCAAACCATAAGCTTTTTCTATGATATTCTGAATTACCCCCTCCAAATTTATCACCACTATTCCGCCACCCCATGTGCCGATAGAAATGCGATCCGATCCGATTTTTATGGCATTAAAGATGGTATGGCTGCGCAGGTAATTGTCGGCTTCGGTTTTAAAAGGTTTTAATGTTGAAACGGGAGTTTTGACAGAATCTGTGTTTATAATGAACAAGCCTTCATTGTAAGTTGCAATTAGGATTTTTTTTGTATCCAGCTGAATTATCCCATAAACGAGTTTGTTGGCAAAAAAACCTCCTTCAGAGACCAACTTAAAGGTGTTTCCATCAAAACGGGTGAGCCCAATGCCTTCCAGACGGGCGTAGAATGAATTGCCGGCCAGAAAAAATTCATGAATTCGGGATGCTGAGCCGACTATTTTTATTTCACTGCCATTCCAAATAAGAAGGGAATTGTAGGTTTGAAAAACAACAATGCTGTCCTTAGAATAGACATTCCAAACAACTCCGAAGTCTTCGGAACCTTCAGGCAAGTGCGACCCAAGGGAGAGATAACGCATATTCCCTGTCGAATCGGGAGAAAGGTAACCAATCTCGTTCTCTGACCCAACAAATATTCTGCCGTTTTTATCGGTGGTCAGCGAACGGGGAACTCTTTCGTTACTTAGTTTGATGAGCCTCCAGCGTACTCCATCGTATTCAAGAATTCCGGAAGTATTTGCAAAGTACATCAGGCCACGGTTGTCTCTCGCGATGGCCACATTCATTTCCTGAGCGTTGTAGGCCTTGGAAGAAAAGTTATAGAGAGGGAAGTATGCATGACCGGGAGCGTCTTGGCTAAAAAGCAAGGAATGAACAAGGATAGATCCCAGAATGGTTAAAATAATACTTGCTTTTTTCTTTTTCCGCAACATATATAGCTAATTCAAACCGATAGGACTTATATGACTAAAACACCTGACCCTCAATAATTGTTAAATATTCGAAAAAAGAATTGGATCTTCAAATTTGTTGAGGTTTATTTTCGAAAAATGGTTTTCCGGAAGAAGTTATTTCTTTCTTCTTACAAAGATAAAATCCCCTCCCTCATCTCCGGCATTCCCTACCACCCCGTATTGGGGAATGCTCTCTGTGTTGTTAATAACAGCGGGCTTGAAACTGAAGAACAACTGTTCGGACGGCAGATAGGTTTCCTGATTGTCGTACAAACGCTTGACCAGGTATTCAATGAAGACTGATTTGTCGGGCACTTCCGTCAGAGTCCCGCTGGTCATGGCTTTGCGGCTGGTTAGCTCATAAAGTTTCATGGCCGACAATTCCTGGTTTCCGAAAGCCGCTCTGGTCTTGAAAATGGATCCGCTAAAGCAGGCATCGGCAATCAGGAGGGTATGTTTGGAGGGGATGCTCCGGACATAGTCGCTAATGGAGCTGTTGCCTATCCAATTGGCGGTGTTTTGCTTGCTGGCATCCGAGGGCAGCCAAAAACCTTTTTGTGTGGTTTCGTTCCAATAGCCATGACCGGCATAGAAAATAAGAAGATTGTCCGATTTGGTAAGCTCTTTTTCAAGCCGGTCAAGCGTCGAAATAATTTGCTCCCGGTTTGGATTTTTAAGGAAGATAACATTTGTTTTATCAAACATGTAATCGCTGATCAGCACATCGAGCAGCTTCTGTGCATCTTTAACGGGCTTGTCGAGGTCGTTGATCGTGGGGTCGTTGTAGTTTTCAACGGCAATAAGCAAGGCGAAATACTTACCGGTAAAGGAGGGGTCTAAGTTTGGCTGTTGAGTTGAAATTAAAGTAGGTTGGGAGTCCGACCTTCCGATTGCTGCTGAAGCATAGGATTCAGGAATTAAGCGGAGATTGGTAATTGCTTCTGATGCGTATTGGCTTAGATAGTTGTCGAACCTGCTGTTCCCGATCCTCAGCCTGAAATCCTTCAGACTTTCATTTACATTCATGCCTGCGTTGGCAACAAGGTTTTGGTTTATAAAACTTTCAATCAGCTTGTCGGAGTAATCGCGAAAGGAAAAGGCAGAGACATCAAGCTTGTAAGTGCTTCGGCCAGTCCATCCCACTGAAAGAAAGTTGCTGTTGTCGATAGGATGAACCGACTTTATTGAAACGTTCTCCATTTCGAGGGGCTTTACCCACACGGGGTTGAATGCCGCATCCATTTTTATGGCATATTTGTCGGAAAAAACCGTGGGGTCGTCATTTTGTGCTGAAATTAGAATCAGCTGGTCTCTTTCATTGATCGCGTAAGAATTTTTAGCGATATTCAACTGGTGTTTTGTGCTGTAACTGTTTACAAATACCCCAAAGGGATCAACTATCATTTTCGTGATCCCCTGGAAATCACCCGAACTCGAACGATTGTTCATCAGGCAAACGACCAGTCCGTCGGAATTAAGAAAAACCGATGAGGGAACGGCTCCGGCCAGATTGGGGTATGATTTCTCCCAAATTTTGTTTCCCCTGAAATCGAGGTGCATGAGGTTTGGAATCTTTTCGCCGCCGATCTTTTCAGAAGTGTTGCCGGCAACAAAAAAGCCTCCGGTACCGTCTCCGGTGATGGAATGGAATTCGTCGTTAATGTACTTTGCTCCATGCATGGTCTGGGATTCCACGACTCCTTTTTTGCCCAATTTTATAAGCCATCCATCCGTGTCGTTATTTCCTTTAATCTCTTTTGATCCGCATAAAAACAATCCGTTTTCTCCGGTTTCCTGAAGGTCTGAAATAAACTCGACCCCACCTCCCCCGGTAGTATTCTCCCAAACAGGATTTCCGTCCCTGTCGGCCTTCACCACCCATATTAGAGGATTGGAGGAACCCTTGTGTTTTATTCCCAGGATATAAAAGCCGTCGGTTCCGGCTTTGGCAATGGCTTTGAAGCTGCAGTCGGCTGTGCCACCGAAGGTTTTCTGCCAGACCAGGTCTCCGTTGGGGGTTAATTTTATAATGAGGATTTTCTGGCCGGGCATCGATGCCGAACTGGTTTCCCCGGCAAGAAAAAAGTTACCGTCGGACGATTTAAGAATGGAATGTATTTTATCGCTTAGATTGATATCATAGCTCTTTTCCCAATTCATCCTGAAAAACGACTGTGCAGGGGAGGAAAGGTAAATACTCAGGAACAGGGGGATAAGTGCCAAATACTTTTTGCAAACGTTTCTATGGGCTTTCATGATTTTTGGTTTTAAACTCGTTTGACCAAAAACTATTTTTTAATATTGAAGACATAGCGATCCGACTCGCTTCCCGCCTCGTCGATAATTCCTGTGATTTTGATTGCCGGGTAAATTTCTTTCAGATCCCGTGTCCTTATCTTTGTTATGTAAATGTCTCCAACGGCAACCGTGTTGATAAAATCGTTTCGGATGCCGGCTGTATAGGCTGCTTTGGCACTCTGGGCAGTGGCGTTGGCATAATCAAAGCCGTTGAATTTAACAAATTTGGCATCTGCCGGCGAGACCCAGCGGTTCAAAAGCGTTTCGCTGTGGGTGGTGTCGGCAATGTGCATGTCGGACGAGTCGGCCAAATGCAGGAATTGCGGCGTCCCGGCAACAAGGTTATAAGCGTTTTGCTTGCCTGAATTTCCCGAGAACATTTCGTGTCCGGCTGTTTCGGTGAGGAAGATTGTATTATTGATAACTTCAATGATCTTGAAGTTGGCGGTTTTGTCTCCTGACTCGTCCAGAAGGGTAAACTCAAGTGTGATGGTTGTGCTTTCCATTACATCCGGCACCCTGTATTCGTACTGAAAGGAAAAATCTTTACCCGAAAGCATTGAATCAAGTTCCGTAATTGCGAATTCACCCGGCAAACGGCTTTTAATTGTAAGTTGCTTCAACTCGAAGGGAGAGTGGCAAGCCACATCAATAACCACAACCTCAGCGTTGCTTGCGGAAATATAAAGGTCAAGAGGAGAGAGCAGGATTACAGCATTCTCGTTTTTGTCCCGACATGAAAAAAGCAGTAGGGTTAGCAATAACCCTACTGCAAAAAATTGATTGGTCTTCTTGGGAGGCACGTTTAGATTTTTAGTTTGTAAACTTTGATCCTGGCAGTTTTCTTGATTTTTTTGCCGAGGAAAAGGTTCTCCTGTTCTTCAATAACATAGGATGGGATCGTGAAATCAGCATCCGGGTATTCGGCATAAACATCGTAAAGAGCCCTGTACATAACCGGGCTAAGGGGGATGCTTCTCCGGCCGTATACCGACATTGTATTTATATTCCGTCTGCTCACTTCCTTGTTGTTGATTAGCTCGAAGATTCTGATTACACCAAGATATTGGCTGTATTTCACTGAGATGTCCATCTCTCCCACAAACTCGAAATCGGAAGAGGTGAGGTCAAACCTTACCTGATCGGGGTAAAACGACGCGGTTTTTCCTGACCTGGTAGTGCTTGTGCTCACACAGGAACTGAAAGCGACAATTACCAGTATCATCAAAAATCCTTTTACCATTAAGATATGTAGTTTCATAAATGTGGATTTTCGGGGTTAATTATTTTTTGAAGAAATAGGTAATTGTGAGCCTTACATTTCCCTGCAGCTGGTAGTCCCTGCGGCTAAGGGATTCGTAAAGGATGCCTGTACCTGCATCATCAACGGTGTAATATACTTGTTCGGTAGTGGTTGCGCCCACTTTGGTGTTGATTTCGTGTTTGTATTTGTCGAAAAGATGCCCCATTGCAGCAGCGCCAAAATCAATTCCGAATGCCAGGGGAAGATCGGCCACAAAAGCCTGAACGCCGATGAAGGCCTCGAAACCGTAGGTAAGACTGGTGCGGGTGCGCGAATAGTTATTGAAGTTGGATCCTCTGGCCTCTTCATTTACATACTTTTCGCGATCCCAACCAATTGGAACAAGCGCACCCATGTAAACATCCATAATATTGGAACTTGTGAAATGATGCTCCAGGCCGGGGTAGAAGGTTAGTCTTGAAGTGTTGTCGATGAGTTTTTTCTCAGTCAGTGTAGATCCGTTAACGGTGGGGTCAACGGTACCTTTGAGAATCTCGTTTGTTGTGGAGGTTTGAAAGCCGATTCTCCAAACGCTGTTGTCGGTTCGGTAATACTTTAAACTCACAATAGGCAAGCCATTATACTCAAGGTCGTGATCAAACCAATATTCTAGCTCGTTATAAGCAAGGCCCAGAAATAAGCCGTAATTGCCCATTACCGGGCGGGTACCTACTTTAAAGGTGCTTGGGCTGTTAACCCTGTCGGACAACTGGGAAAAGGCGTTTGTACTGCCAAGAGCGAGAATGAACAGTACAGCATACTGTAGTTTCTTCATAGTTTTGGTTTTGGTGGTTAATATGATGGTTAAAAATATGAATTATTTGTATATGCTGGCTTTATAATCAAAAGTATTTCGGGTGTTCATTCATTTTTTCGGTTAATAGCTTACCCTAAGCTATTCCATCCCTCTCATTTTTCCTGGTTTTTTGCTTTATCTGATGCTTGCTCCTTATTTAGAATTAGAATAGATTTGGGTTGATATACAAATAGTTTAATTGGAGCAATTCAGAGATATTTAAAAATTTATTTAGTGTAAGTTGTTGTTAAATAACATAGTATAGATGATTTTAGGTGTCGGTGATTTATGCGTCTTTAATGTTTTACGATAAATATGCTGCGTTTTCGTTTTCCGGGAGTTTGATATTGAAGAACTATTTTGCATATCTTTAGCCCTTCAAAAATAAACCGTAAGATTTGAAGGTACTTAGCTTTATATCTGACACTTATTTCTCCGGGATACTCCCGATTGCATTAGCTTATTCCTTTTTATATATTAATTTATAAATTTAATTTAAAGATAAATAGTATGAATTCAGACGCATTATTTTGGTTAGTGCCCGCGACCTCGGTTGCTGCGCTGGTATTTGCCTGGTACTTCTATCAGGATATGATGAAGAACTCCGAAGGCACAGACAGGATGAAGGAAATTGCCCAGTACGTCAGAGAGGGAGCTATGGCTTACCTTGCGAGCCAGTACAAGGTGGTTGGAAAAATCTTTATTGTTCTGGTTCTTATTTTAACGGGACTTGCTTATATGGGTGTTCAGAACCCATTTGTTCCGATTGCGTTCCTAACCGGTGGTTTTTTCTCCGGGCTTTGCGGTTATCTGGGAATGAAAACAGCAACCTACGCTTCAGCAAGAACTGCTCACGGCGCTTCACAGTCGTTGAATAAAGGACTTACCATTGCTTTCAGAAGTGGTGCTGTAATGGGATTGGTTGTGGTTGGCTTTGCCATCCTTGATATTTCCGCATGGTACCTTATTCTCACAAAACTTGTTTACACCCCGGAGCATATGCAAGCCGGAGTTCACCTTCTTGGGTTGGATTTTGTACATGCTGGAACTACTCCCCATGAAAAAATGATTGAAATCACGGCTACCATGTTAACATTTGGTATGGGTGCATCAACTCAGGCTCTTTTTGCGCGTGTTGGTGGAGGTATTTTCACCAAAGCTGCCGATGTGGGTGCTGACCTTGTTGGTAAAGTTGAAGCCGGCATTCCTGAGGACGATCCCAGAAACCCTGCTACCATTGCCGATAATGTTGGCGACAACGTAGGTGATGTTGCCGGAATGGGAGCCGACCTTTACGAATCGTATGCAGGTTCTATTCTTGCAACTGCTGCTCTGGGAGCCGCGTTGAGTTTCAAGAATTCTGCCGACCCTGAATTAGCTCAGACTAATGCCGTTATTGCGCCGATGATTGTGGCCGCAGTGGGTATCATACTATCAATTGTAGGTATTTTCATGGTTCGGACCAAAGAGTCCGCATCACAAAAAGGCCTTCTCAACGCTCTTTTGATTGGTACAGGAGGCAGCTCCCTTTTAATTCTAATAGTATTGGCTGTAATGGCTAATTTCGGAATGATTACTTGGGGAATTTTTGGCGCTGTTGTGTCGGGTCTCGTTGCCGGTGTAATTATCGGTCAGGGAACAGAATACTTCACTTCAGATGAATACAAACCCACAAAAGGAATCGCCGGACAAACTCTTTCCGGTCCTGCAACCACAATTATTGACGGTCTTGCAGTAGGAATGTTTTCCACATGGATTCCTGTTGTTACCATCGTAGCCGGTATTCTTGCAGCTTATGGTTTTGCAGGCGGATTTTCTGATTTTTCACAAGGAGTTTACGGGATTGGTTTTGCTGCTGTTGGAATGCTCTCCACCCTGGGTATAACCCTTGCTACGGATGCCTTTGGACCTATCGCCGACAATGCCGGTGGTAATGCTGAAATGGCTCACCTTCCCAAAGAAGTCAGAGAAAGAACCGATGCTCTCGATATGCTTGGAAACACCACGGCTGCAACCGGTAAAGGTTTTGCCATTGGATCCGCTGCATTGACTGCCCTTGCACTCCTTGCTGCTTATATTGAAGAAGTAAGATTGTGGATTGGGAAATTGGCAAACAATACTGAAGGAGTAAAAGAAGTTGGAAATATTGTATTCTATAATGCAAAAGCGGCAATTATTCCTGTGGCTCAGGAAGGCCAGAGAGTGGTAGAGCTTACAGGTGCCACTATCAAGGACTTTACCGAAGCGTATGATCTTACTATTTTCAACCCAACTCTCTTAGGTGGAATTTTTCTGGGTGCTATGATGGCATTCCTCTTTTCCGCAATGACCATGAAGGCTGTTGGCCGCGCTGCCGGTTCGATGGTTGACGAGGTAAGAAGACAGTTCAGGGATATCCCCGGAATTCTTGAAGGTACGGGTAAGCCTGAATATGCAAAATGCGTAGCAATATCAACTAAAGGAGCTCAGAAGGAAATGATTATTCCTTCCCTTCTTGCAATCGTGGTTCCCATTGCTATCGGTCTTGTTTTAGGTGTTGCGGGAGTTGTTGGTCTGCTGGCTGGTGGGCTTACAACCGGATTCACTCTTGCCTCCATGTTGAACAACTCGGGTGGTGCATGGGACAACGCCAAAAAATACATTGAAAAAGGAAACCATGGCGGCAAAGGCAGCGATGCTCACAAAGCAGCTGTTGTTGGCGATACCGTTGGTGATCCTTTCAAAGACACTTCAGGTCCTTCACTGAATATCCTTATTAAACTTATGACAATGGTTGCGGTTGTTATGGCCGGACTAACTGTTACTCTCAGCATTTTCTAGGGTAACAGCAATTATTTTAAAAAAAGCGGGTGATGAAAATCATCCGCTTTTTTTTTAAAACCATTTCTTGGTCCGCATGTACAACAGCATGATCAGGCTTACCCCTATTATAAGTACCCAAAATAGCGGATATCCCCATTTCCATCCAAGTTCCGGCATTCGGGCAAAATTCATTCCATAAACCCCTGCAAGAAATGTGAGGGGAATAAAGATTGTTGACACTACCGTGAGGGTTTTCATAACCTGGTTCATGCTTTGGCTTACCTGAGCAAGTCTTAGCTCCATGAGATCTGTTAATATGTCGCGAAACGATTCCAGCGAGAAAATGCAACTGTTCAAATGGTCAAGAATATCCTGAAAATAGGTCGACGATAACGAGCTTTCCGATTCAGCAGCATTGTTCTTAACGCGTATAATTTCTTCCCTGAGGGGTTCTACAATCCTTCGGAGTGAACTGATTTTGCGTTTGATTTCCAGAATTTCATGTGTGATATCCGAAGTTTCGCCCTCAACCGTGCTGTCTTCCAGCTCATCAATGGTTCCTCGAATCGTACTTACTGCGCCAATGTATTGGTCTACCATCAGATCAATGATACGATAGAACAGATAATCAGAACCTTTGGTCCTGACGTAGCCTATACTTTCTTCTATACGTGTCTTAATGTCTTCCAATACATGGTTAGTTGTGCTTTCCGTAAAGCACAGCAGGGTGTTTCCCCTCAGAATCAATGAAGTGTGATACAGTTTATAGTCTGGGTTGACCGATTTGTAATCGATAAATTTCAAAGAAAGAAAATAGTAATCCTCAAATATCTCAAACTTGGGGAGATGGGAGGTGTTAAAAAAGTCCTCAATACTGAGGTGGTGAATCCCATAATAATCAGAAATCTCCTTTATGAAGCGATATTCGTCTAACCCGGCAATAATCCACTTAACCTTCGTCTCAGGAACGACTTTCTTTGCCAGCTCTATGTCCGCCTTTTTATGAAACTCCGATTCGTCTTTATTGTAAATAATTATTTCAGCCAAAGGATATCATTTTTGGAAAAAGTTTTCTTGTTTTTTCAGACTCCCAAAGTAAAAAATGAGGTGTGAGTTTTTCAGACCTATTCGATAATGACAGTGCTGCTTTTGGGATATTTCGCCGAGTAGCTCAGAATAAGAACTTTTGACTGTCCTGCCGGAACCTCAATATCCCAGGTAACCAATCCTGTGTTTTGATTCAACTTACCTCCACTCATTTCGAGCGCTTCCACCACGATTTCCTTGTTCTGGGAAATCGGAATCTGGTCGGTAAGCTGAATTTTTATGCTCTCTTTCTTATTGTTCCTAACGGAGATATCCCACGAGCGGACAACTACTTTGTTGGAACCGATAAATTTCTCGCTGGTAAACTCCTTGCGTTTCTCCCTCTTTACAACAATGCCTAAATCCCTTCCTAGCGACAAGTTCAGGGTGTCGGAAATGAATTTCAGATCCAACATCGATTTTCCTACAAATGTGTTTTCGAAGTAAAGGTTTGCCTCACCCTCCAAAAGATCGTATTTCTGCCATTCGCGTATCTGCGCTACCAGAAAGGCAGTCTGGTCAAGTTTTGGGACCGCTTGATATTCAAATCCCGCGGGCAATTCGAGATACAGCATATCGATGCTTTTTGATTTTCCGCCGGTCTCGATGGAGTAGGGTACGTCTACCTTAAATTCAATACTGGTAGTGTTATCGGAGGTGGTGAAACCCACAGGCACTGGAGAATCGAAATCAGCTGAAAAATCTTCAGCCATGGACATTACTTCATTTGCCATTACCGAAGGAGCTGCTTTTTTGTCGCGACTCTGGAAACCATAATTCAGGTTCACGAAATCGAGGTACCAGGGATTCAGCCAAGGCACATTCCCGCTAAGGTTGGGAGTGGCATTGGAGAAGGTCAATTTAACATCTTTCCATTCCACACCAGTGTTCTGATATACATTTGCTTTGTAAATAAGGGTAACGGGTTCGTCTAATTTGTTGATCCGCAGGTCGTAAGAGGGATACCATCCGGCGCCCTGCACAAGGTAATTGATTTCAATAATCCCTGCTGCAGGAGAGTCGGCCTTCAGGGTTACGATTACCTGTCCGGAGGGCATGTTTTCCGCAGTCTGCAATGCACTTAGCTGGTTGTTCAGCTTGGCCAGTTCCTTATCAAGTTCTTTTATTTTTCTTTCTCGGGAGAGGATTTCTGTGCGGATCCGTGTCAGGCTCGATTTGTAGAAATCATAAAGGGTTTTGAAATTCGCTGCGTTGAGGCTTTCGTTTTTTCCCCCTGCATCTTTATTGGTAAGAAGAAAGGATTCTTCTTCTTTCAGGATGCCTGTCTGAAGTCTTTCATCTTCGATTTTTATTGTGAGCTCGGCAATCTGGCTTCTTAAAAGCTCAATTTGCTCTTTCTCCTTTAACTCGGAAATGTAATTTTTTTCCAGACTGGCTGAAAGCACGGTGAATTTGCCTCTGCCCTTTACCTGAATGCTCTGTTCGTCGATATATGGAGATAGTCCCTGAATAGTAACCGTACTTATCCCTGCTGCCAGAGAAACTTCAGAAACACCTGTAACCTGAGCTCCGCTGCCAAAAACCGTAACATGCGTGGTGGTTGAGTTGAGTTTTTTTATGTTGTCTGCTGCGCCTAGTGAGAAAACAGAGAGCAGAAAGGTTGAAGCCAAAACCAAAACAAAACTTGTTTTTTTCATGATGGGTTGTTTTTTAATCTTATGAAGTATTGCGATAGCTAAACAACAAAAGTATAAAAACTAATTTCCACAACCTAACCGCTTGCTGTCTGAGTGGACTCTGAAAGCAAAAATTCCGAAAAGCTTTTGAAAAGTTGTTTTTTACTGGGGCGATACCAAGTTGTTGAATCCCTGAAGGCAGGATATGGTTGACCTCCCCCGTTAACCTGTTTATTCTTGTGGCAAAGAATTTATGCCAAGGGTTATAATTTTTCCATTGGATACGATTTAAGCTCCATTTCTTGCCCGTCGAACACAGCATAGGTGAAATTATAGAACCAGTCGCCAAGGCATATCATTCTGCTGTTTTCACCAATGCCTATGTCAAGGGGGAGGTGCCGGTGCCCGTAAACAAAGAAATGGAAATGTTCTTTTTTAAGGACTTCCTTGGAGTAGAGAATCTGGAATTCCTTGTCCTCACCAAGGAAAGGAAGGAACGCGTCTTTTGAGAGCCGACTGTGCATCGACCATGCATGCGCAAAAGATGCAGATGCATTGGGATGAATCCGGGCATAAAACCACTGGAGGATTCGGCTGGTGAAAATCGACTTGATGATGTTATAACCTTTTTCATACGAGCCTAAGCCATCTCCATGGGCAATGAAAAATTTTTTTCCGTTAATTTCAATCCGGAGAGGTTTGGTAAAAACCTTTATCCCGGTTTCAGTTGGGAGATAATCGAACACCCAAACATCATGGTTTCCTGTAAAAAAATATACCGGGATACCCGAATCTGTTATTTCTGAAATCTTTCCGAGCAAACGGGTAAAGCCCCTTGGAACCACTTTCCTGTATTCGAACCAGTAATCGAAAATGTCTCCCAGCAAATAAATCGAATGCGCATCTTTGCTTACCTCGTTGAGCCAACGCACAAGAAGTTTTTCCCTTTCGAGGCTTTTTTCTAGGGGGGGGAGCCCGAGGTGCGCGTCGGAAAGGAAATAGATTTTTTTGGTATCAGGGATTTTTATCAAATTCGTTAAAGTTTGTTGTCTAACCATCGTTCCAGCTCCGGTCCGTAAAGATCACGGGCAAGTATGTCCCCGTTTCGGTCAAGAAGAAAGTCAGAGGGTATCGATTTAAGGTTGTATGAAACAGAGGCTTCCGACTCGGGAAAATCGGGCCCGAAAACATTGGTGAAGCTGAGGTTCTCGTATTTCACAACTCTGCGCCAGTGCTCAGGGTTTTTATCGAGGCATATCGAATAAATTTCAAAACCCTTATTCTTATACTTGCTATAGGTCTTTTCAAATGAGGGGTTGTGTGTTTTCGATGCGTCAGAATAAAGCGACCAGAAATACACAAGTACCACTTTGCCTTTCAAGGATGAAAGACTCCTCATTGTGCCGGTTGTGTCGGGATAGATTATGTCGGGTAAACCGTATTGGGCTTCATTAATTTTTTTCTGGATACCAATGAGGTTCTTGTACCTTTTTTCAGCCAGACGGGCATCATTCACAAAGCTTGTAACAAATTCAGAGTCAGGGTACTTAACAGAAAGAGTGTCGGCGACAATCTTCATGTACTGTATATCCCGGTTCTCACTCAGAACAAGCTCCTCAGGATTGATTTTCTGATAAAGTGCGTAAATGCTTGCTATCGACGTAAGGTGTTCAATAATGAAGTTGATGGAGAAATCCCTTTGATCCTTAATGATTTCGTTTCTGCGTATCAAAAATTCTGTGGCCTGTTCCTCGGTAAATTCAATATTTCCCTTGTAGGGATCTTCAATCACCTTTATCTGGCTTCGCGTATGGGATAGTTTTTCAACCAACTGCCGGATATACTCTGAGTCGGGAGAGCCCATTACGCTATAGTCAGTATCAAATGACTTGTAATCCCCATCGATATTAATTTGCTCCCCCGGTGAAATCAGGAGGTTAATAATTTTCCCTTCATCGTTTTTCAGAACGTACAGTCCAGGCTGGTCAATGTATAACTTAAAACGGAAATCACCGTTTTTTTTGACCCCAACCGAGTCGATCAGCTCAGTTTTGTTAACATTAAGATATTCCAATTTCAATGAAGACTTTTCCGGGTTTCGGAGTGTGCCTTCCACTATGGTGTTGGGCCGGTCTTTGCATGAAACGGCAAGAATTCCAATTGTCATACAAAGTGCCACAAGGGTTTTATTCACAAGGGTAAGTTTCATTACTAAGTTTAGGTTACGGTCTGTTATTTCAATATCTCCTGCAATTTCTCGCCCAATGCCGGACCCCGAAGGTTGCTTGCAATAACTTTTCCATCTTTGTCGAGCAGATAATTCATTGGGATACCCTTGATGTTAAATTGTGAAACCACCGACGATTCCCAGTACTTCAAGTCGCTTACCTGCGTCCAGTTGAGTTTGTCCTGCTTGATTCCATTTAACCAGTCCTCGCGGGTTCTGTCGAGGGAAACTTGGTAAATCTCAAAACCTTTGCTGTGAAATTTGGCATAATTTTCCACGAGGGTTGGATTTTCATGTCTGCAAGGCTGACACCATGCGGCCCAGAAGTCGAGCAAAACAATTTTTCCGCGCAGGGAGGAGAGCTTGATTATTTTGCCATCGGGGGAGGGGAGAGAAATGTCGGGAACTTCCTCGCCAGGCGCAAAGGTATTGGGAGCCGGTTGCTGCTGAGCTGCAAGCTGGGCCTTGATAGCCGAAACGTACTCGTGCAGGTTTTGAGCCAGAGGAAGATCAGGGTATTTGGCAAAAAGGATAGAGTCAACTTTTTCATAAACGGCTAGGTCATTCACGGGATGGAAGACCATCATTTGCGCTCCAACCTGGCCATAAAGAGCCATCAAGCTGATAAGGGAGCCGGAGTTTTCATCGATGAAATTTTGGGAATAGCCTTTAAGGCCTTCCATCAGTGAAATAAACTCTTCGTTGCTCTGGATGCGCAAGGCTGCATAATTCGGACTGTTGGCACTATCACGTGCCATAAGGTTGAACTGGTCCATCCTTGCGATTACCTTATTGGTTTCGATACTGAGAAGTCTAATTTTCTCCGACTCTTCCGACCCGGAAACCGAATAATCCCCCAGATTATTGTAATCAGCAGTTATGTTAACTTTTTCCCGGCCATTGAGAAGCAGGTTAATATAGGATCCTTCTTCAGTTCTTACAACAAAAAACTCCGGTACCGCTGTGGATTCCCTGAAGGAAAATTCTCCGTTCTCATCTATGGTTGCAGTGTCGAGTGAAATCAGGTTTTCCGTACCGATTTTCTGAAGGGTCAGCATCCTTCCGGTTCCGTTTTCCAGTTTTCCCTGAATAACAAATTTATGTGATTTTCCGGATCCCCGGCCCTTTTCACTGGTTTTCCCGCAGGAGAAAAATATGGTGCTAATGCCTAAAAGGCCAATAAACAGTAGATTTCGCATAGTATTTAATATAATTCGTGTTTAAAAAAACGAGCATGCTAATTTATTCAAAATATTATCATGAAACGAAGGATTATTTTGTATATTGTAAATCGTATTACAGCCTTAATTGCAATTAGCTAATATTCAGTAAAAATTTGTAGTTTTACAGTTGTTTTTGAGCCGCATAACGAAATATTTGAAATGGCTTGTTTTTCGCTCCGGCAACTGATCGAATTAATTGATAAGTATTTGTTAATTAATTAAATATAAAAAATTTAATTCAAATTTCAACATGGGATATTTACAGTTCGATAAGAGCAAGCTGATCAATCTCGAATACTCGCTGAACAAGGAGTTTGTCAGGTCTAATCGCGCGGGTTCGTATTCTTCAACAACCGTTGTTGGCTGCAACACAAGAAAATATCATGGTATGTTGGTTTGCCCCGATAAAAAGACGGGCAATAAAAACGTGTTGTTATCTTCCCTGGATGTAACGGTAATGCAGCATCAACAGGAGTTTAATTTGGGGATTCACAAATACGAGGGCGATCTGTATGTGCCCAGAGGGCACAAGTATATTCGCAATTTCGAAGCGGAGAGTGTTGGAGTTACCACCTACAGGGTGGGAGGGGTTGTGTTGAAGAAGGAATATTTGTTGGTGGAAAAGGAAGAACAAATACTTATCCGCTATACACTTGAGGAGGCAACTTCTCCAACTTTTTTAAAATTCAAACCATTTCTCGCTTTTCGTAACATGCATTCCCTTAGCAAAGCGAATCTGTTTGCCAACACAAAATACCAATCGGTTAAAAACGGGATTGTTTCGAAGTTATATGAGGAGCTTCCTTCCTTATATATGCAGTTCAACAAGGATGTTGAGTTTGTTTCGGCCCCCGATTGGTATTTTAATATCGAATACATGGAGGAGCAGAACAGGGGTTACGATTTCAAGGAAGATCTTTTTGTTCCCGGGTACTTTGAGTGTCCCATAAAGAAAGGGGAGAGCATTATATTCTCCGGCAGCACATCTCTGGTTGGGTCGCCCATCAATCTTCTTGAAAAGTACAACACGGAAAAATCAAAAAGGATTGCAAGGGACAGTTTCAAGTTGTGTCTTATTAACTCAGCTGAGCAATTTCTTGTCTATACGGAAGATCGCACAGAAATCGTTGCCGGCTTTCCCTGGTTTGGAACCTGGGGCCGCGACACCTTTATTTCCTTGCCGGGGATTACCCTTACAATAGGGAAAATCAAGCAGGCCAAAGATGTAATAGACACAATGGTTAAGCGGATGAAAGCTGGCCTTTTCCCAAATATGGGCGATAACGACAATCCAGCCTTCAACTCGGTGGATGCGCCTCTATGGTTTTTCTGGTCTCTGCAGCAATATCAGAAGTATGATAAGAAAATCGATATCTGGAAAACCTACAAAGCTCCTATAACCAATATCCTTAATGCTTATCGAGACGGGACTGTTTTTAACATCCGCATGCTGGAGAATGGAATGATATGGGCCGGGCAACCTGGCAAAGCGCTAACCTGGATGGATGCGGTGACCGATTCGGGTCCGGTTACACCCCGCATGGGCATGGATGTCGAAATCAACGCATTGTGGTACAACGCTTTATGCGCATGCCTCGAATGGGCGCGTGCGGCCAAAGACACGAAATTTGTCAAGGATTGGAACGAGCTGCCCGAAATGATAAATAATTCCTTTATAGCCACCTTCTGGGATGAGAAAAAGGGATATCTCGCCGATTATGTGGATGGCGACTATAAAGACTTCAGCGTCAGACCAAATCAGATCATTGCTGCTGCACTTGAATTTACCCCGGTTACGAAAGACATGAAAAAGAGTATTATTGATATTGTTGCCAGATATCTGCTAACTCCCAAGGGCTTGCGTTCTCTTTCCCCCAAAGATGAGAAATACAATTCCTGTTATGAGGGCAATCAGAATTCGCGGGATTCTGCTTATCATCAGGGAACAGTCTGGCCTTGGCTGCTGCAGTTTTATGTAAAGGCATACCTTGATTTATACAAGGCAGGAGGGCTAAGCACTGTGAAACAGCTTTATCACGGGTTTGAGGAAGACATGCTTGTTCATGGGATCGGATCTATTTCTGAAATATACGACGGTGATCCTCCACATACTCCCAGAGGGGCCATATCACAAGCATGGAGCGTTGCCTCTGTGCTGAGGATCGGGGAAATGATCGAAAAACTTGAATCTGAAACCAAAAACTAATCTCTGTTAAGCCTATGAAGGTCCTAATGTTCGGCTGGGAATTTCCACCTCATATCTCTGGAGGTCTGGGTACTGCTTCTTATGGTCTTACCAAAGGCATGAGTAAAATCCCTGGAATGCAAATCAAATTTGTTGTTCCAAAAGCTTATGGGGATGAAGACCAGAGTCGGATGCGCATTGTGGGCGCCAACGATATCGAAATCAATAAAAAGCTCATTAATTACGAGAGCTTTCTGAACGAAATCGAATATATACAGATAAATTCCAAAATTGTTCCCTATACCGACCCTGATGAATACTACACTGCCGTCAAAGAGGCAAATGAGGAAGGTCGGTCATTTATTTACACAAACTTCAGGGGGAAATTGCCCTTTACGGGAAAGTATGGGGCTGACCTCTATCACGAAATAGCCAATTATGCTGTTGTGGCATCCGAGCTAGCTGAAGAAGGCGATTTCGATGTTATTCATGCTCACGACTGGCTTACCTTCCCAGCAGGCATTGCTGCGAAGAGAGTGTCGGGAAAGCCCTTGGTTATCCATGTGCATGCAACCGATTTCGACCGCAGCGGAGGAAGCGTTAATCCGGCAGTGTTTGACATTGAGATGAAGGGAATGCGCATAGCCGACAAAATTGTTGCGGTTTCCAATCTCACCCGAAACACCATTATCGAAAAATACGGGATTGCCCCGGATAAGGTAGTTACTGTTCATAATGCAGTTGAGCCCCTGGAAGAAGCTGAGAAGCTTATACTCAAGAGGAATGTCAACGATAAAATTGTTACTTTCCTAGGAAGGGTGACCCTTCAAAAAGGTCCGGAATACTTTGTTGAGGCAGCCTATAAAGTCCTTCAGAAAATGGATAACGTGCGATTTGTGATGGCCGGAAGCGGCGAATTGCTCAATCGGATGATTATACGTGCCGCATCTTTGCGAATCGCCGACAAGTTTCATTTCACGGGATTTCTTAAAGGCGACGATGTGTACCGTATGTTCTCCGTTAGCGATGTTTATGTGATGCCTTCGGTTTCTGAACCTTTCGGGATATCTCCTCTGGAGGCCATGCAATCGAATGTGCCCGTAATTATTTCGCACCAGTCTGGGGTTTCAGAAGTACTGCAGTACGCCATGAAGGTCGATTTTTGGGATATCGATGCTATGGCTGATGCCATCTATGGGTTATTAAATTACAGTGCCTTGTCGGATATGTTTAAAGCACACGGAAAAGAAGAAGTGGAGAATATGAAATGGGAGAATTCGGCGCTTAAAGTAAACGAGGTATATCAATCAGTTGTAAAATAAACACGGTTATAAGAAATAGCAACCTATGAGAACAATATGCTTATACTTTCAGATCCACCAGCCATTCAGATTCAGGAGATACCGTTTCTTCGATATTGGAGGTGAGCATTATTACTATGATGATTACATGAACGAGAGCATTTTGCGAAAAGTGGCCGATAAATGCTACCTTCCTGCCAATGCTGTTATGCTCGATTTAATTAATAAATATGAGGGCAAATTCAAAATAGCCTTTTCAATTTCCGGAACCGCCATCGACCAGTTTGAACTCTATGCTCCAGAGGTAATTGAGAGTTTCAGGAAGCTCGCCAAAACCGGTTGCGTCGAGTTTTTGTCAGAAACCTACTCGCATAGCCTGGCTTCCCTCTCAAACCGAGAGGAATTTGAAAAGCAGGTGGCTAAGCATAAAGAAAAAATTATTGAGCTTTTTGAGGTCGAACCTACTGTTTTTAGAAACACAGAGTTGATCTATTCTGATGAAATCGGCTCGATGGTTGCCGACATGGGCTATAAGGCAATGATTACGGAGGGCGCAAAACACGTTCTCGGTTGGAAAAGTCCCAATTTCCTCTACTTCAATGCGCTTAACCCAAAACTTAAGGTGCTCCTCAAGAATTTCAAGCTTAGCGACGATATAGCATTCCGCTTTTCAAACAAAGCATGGTCGGAGTACCCTCTTACCGCTGAAAAGTTTGTTTCGTGGATCAAGGCAATCGACAAAAATGAGGAAACAGTTAATCTATTCATGGATTATGAGACTTTTGGCGAACGGCAAAAAAAGGAAACTGGCATTTTTGAATTCCTCAAGGCTTTTCCCGCTATGGTTTTTAAGAATACCAAGTTCAAATTCAGTACGCCTTCGGAAGTCGTCCAATCGCTCCAGCCCGTGGCCGCCGTTCATGTGCCGCATGCAATTTCATGGGCCGATGAGGAGCGCGACCTGACAGCCTGGCTTGGCAATGAACTGCAATGGCAGGCTTTTGGAAAGTTGTATGAATTGCAGGAAAAAGTCAAACAGGCCAACGATCCCAAACTTCAAAAGGATTTCGAATATTTCCAGGTGAGCGATCATTTCTATTATATGAGCACCAAGTTCTTCTCCGATGGGGAGGTGCATTCCTACTACAATCCATATGACAGCCCCTATGAGGCGTTTATTAATTACATGAACGTTCTTAGTGATTTTGAGATCAGGTTAAACAGCATTTTATCCAAGGATTGCAGTGTTGAAGTGCAGCGCCTGAGCAAACTGCTCCAGGAAAAGGAACAACTGATTATCAAATATGCCGATCAGCTAAATAAAGACGATGATTATAGGAGGCCCCCTACGAAAAAAACAGTCAAAAAGACAAAATCCGTTGGCGTAAGTGCTGAAAAGTCAATTAAGAAATCTCCTGCCGGAAAGATCGTTGAGAAAGCGAATACAGCTGCTGAAAAGCCGAAAAAAATAGGCTTGCAGGAAAGGTTAATAAGAAAAAATAAATTTTAATCGATTACAAGAAGTTATGAATAAGGAAAGAATTAGCCCTAGTTATATTTTTGAAGTTAGTTGGGAAGTATGTAACAAGGTTGGGGGAATACATACGGTTATTTCTACCAAAGCGGTAACACTACTCAAAGAGTTTGGAGATAAATATATTGCCATCGGTCCCGATGTGTGGAGAGATGATTCCGAGCACCCGGAGTTTAGCGAGGATTTCAATCTTTTAGCCGCCTGGAAGCAACAGGCTGCTGCGGAAGGTCTCCGCGTAAGGGTAGGCCGATGGAAAATTACCGGAAATCCCATGGCAATCCTGGTGGATTTCACAACTTTGTTTTCGAAAAAAGATGAAGTTTTCAGCAAGTTTTGGGAAACCTACAAGCTCGACTCTATTGCGGGTCAGTGGGATTATATCGAACCCAGCCTTTTCGGTTATGCCTCTGGCCAGGTTATCGAAAGTTATTGCAAATTTTTCCTTTCCCCGGGCGACAAGATAATTTCCCATTTTCACGAATGGATGACAGGCGCAGGCCTGCTGTACCTTCGCGATGTGCTGCCACAAGCCGGTACCGTGTTTACAACCCACGCAACCGTTGTGGGGCGCTCGGTGGCAGGAAACCTTCTGCCGCTTTACAGCAAAATGAAAGAATATAATGGGGATGTTAAGGCCTCTGAGTTTAACGTGGCGGCCAAACAATCCATGGAGAAGATGTCTGCACGCTTTGCTGATGCTTTTACAACTGTTAGTGACCTTACTGCAAAAGAATGCGAGCAGTTTCTTCAAAAAGAAGTTGACCTGGTAACCCCCAATGGTTTTGAGGACGGATTTGTTCCGAACGCTATTGATTTTCCTAACAAACGAAAAGTTGCCAGGAAGAAACTCCTCGAAGTTGCTTCTGCCCTTCTTGGAGAAGAATTTGGCGATGATGCTTTCCTTGTTGCAAACAGCGGACGGTATGAGTTTAAAAACAAGGGGATAGACTTGTTTATCGACTCCCTTGGAAGACTTAAGCATGAGGGTTCGCTCAAGCGAAAACTTATAGCTTTTATTTTAATACCTGCCAATCATTATGGACCCCGCAAGGATCTGCTTGAAAAACTCGAAGGCAAAGGCCATGAGATTCAGGGAGAAAATTTCCTTACGCATAACCTTCATTATGCTGAAAACGATCCTATTCTGGGCCGGTTTAAAGCAGCGGGTTTATTCAATCAGATCGGCGACGATGTTAGGGTAATTTTCGTTCCTTCCTACCTGAACGCGGTGGATGGAATCTTTAACATGATGTATTACGATTTGCTTATCGGATTTGATCTTACCGTCTTCCCTTCCTACTACGAACCTTGGGGGTACACACCAATGGAGAGTCTTGCATTCCACATCCCAACCATTACAACAAGTCTGGCAGGTTTTGGCCTCTGGACCAGGGATACCTACAAAGATGCAGGGAACGGAATTTTTGTAATAGATCGCGACGATTATAACGACAGCGAAGTGGTTGAGGGGATAAGCGAAGCCATCCGGATTATGGATAAACTTCCGCAAAAGGGAATGAAGGATGCCCGCGATAAGGCTTTTGATATTTCCAGAATCGCCCTTTGGTCAAACCTGATAGATTATTATTACAGGGCTTTTGATGTGGCTCTTACCAAAGTAATGGAGCGAGTTGACACTTTCGTTGAACATGAAAGAGTAGAGCAGTTGCCCCAGCTTTCAGAAAACCTTGGCATCTCCCCAGTATGGAAAAGGGTGCTGGTTCAGCAGATCCTGCCCGAAAACCTTCAGCCCCTGGATGAACTTAGCAAGAACCTCTGGTGGTGCTGGAATCAGGATGCCATTGAGCTTTTTGAGTCGGTCGATCCAAAACTTTGGAAGGAAACCGCTGAGAACCCAATTGAATTGCTCGAAAGAATTCCTTTCGACACTTTGAATAAGCTCTGCGAAAATCAATCGTTTCTCAATCGCCTTGCCTTTGTTTATGATCATTTTAAAGCCTATATGGCCGAAAAGCCAAAGGATGGCCCAACTGTAGGTTACTTCAGCATGGAGTTTGGCCTGCACGATTCCCTGAAAATCTATTCCGGAGGTCTTGGTCTGCTGGCAGGTGATTACCTCAAAGAGGCAAGTGATCATAACTATAAAATTATTGGGATAGGCTTCCTTTATACCTATGGGTATTTTAAGCAACTTATGTCGGTTGCAGGTGAACAGATGTCTGTTTCAGAACATCAGGTATTTTCCAAAACTCCGGCCCAGCCTGTTTATGAGGAAAACGGAGATTTCAAGAAAATTCGCATAGTCTTTCCCGGTCGAGACCTGACCGCTCGCATCTGGCAGGTCAATGTTGGGAGAGTTAAGCTTTATCTGCTTGACACCGATATCGATGAGAATCAGGAGCACGATCGTTCGATTACGCATCAGTTATATGGGGGGAACAACGAAAACCGACTTAAGCAGGAAATCCTTCTAGGGATTGGCGGAATCCGGGCCTTACGGGCATTGGGGCTACACCCCGACGTGTACCATTGCAATGAGGGACATGCTGCGTTTATCGGACTTGAACGTCTTCGCGAGTTAATCCAAAACAAGAATCACACCTACCCTGAAGCACTTGAGATCGTAAGGTCAGCTTCCTTGTTTACAACCCATACCCCTGTTCCGGCAGGACATGATTATTTCACTGAGGATCTCATGAGGGCCTACATAGCTCATTATCCAATGCGCTTGAAAATCACATGGAACCAGCTGATGAATCTGGGTAAGATGCACCCGAATTCGGGTAGCGAGAAATTCTCAATGAGCTGCCTGGCCGTTAATCTTTCTCAGGAAGTAAACGGGGTTTCGCGCTTGCACGGAAAAGTGAGCCGTGATATGTTCGCCGATATGTGGGCCGGGTATCTTTCCGAAGAGGTCCCAATAGGATATGTAACAAACGGAGTACATATTCCAACTTGGATTTCAAAAAGGTGGAAAGAACTTTATCATAGGGAACTGGATGGTGATTTCTACAAAAAGCAGGACGACAGAACCATGTGGGCCAAAATTAATAATGTGGATCCTGCTGAAATCTGGAAAATTAAAAGTCTTGAGCGAAAGGAACTTGTCGATTTTATAAAGGACGCTATTGTATCAAACTCCCTCAAGTCCTATGAAGATCCGAAAACCATTGCGGAGATACAGGATAAACTTGACCCAAATGCACTAACCATTGGCTTTGCGAGACGGTTTGCGACATACAAACGTGCACACCTTCTTTTTATGGACCTAAACCGTTTGGCGGCAATCGTGAACAACCCGTTTATGCCGGTTCAGATCTTCTTTGCCGGAAAGGCCCATCCGCAAGACAAGATGGGGGCGGACCTGATCAAAATGATTGTGGAAATTTCTCGCAGGCCTGAGTTTAAGGGCAAGATTCTATTCCTCCCGGGATATGAAATTGCTCTTGCCAAGAAGCTAATACATGGCGTTGATATTTGGTTGAATACACCCACCCGGCCGCTTGAAGCTTCCGGCACCAGCGGCGAAAAAGCAGTGATGAACGGCGATTTGCACTTCAGCGTTCTCGACGGCTGGTGGGCTGAAGGCTATAAGCCCGGAGCCGGTTGGGCGCTGGATGAAGAGAAGAGTTATGATAATCAGGATTTCCAGGATCAGTTGGATGCTGAAACAATCTATTCCCTGATTGAAAACGAAATCACCCCTGCCTTCTACAAACGAGATGCACGTGGAGTGCCAACAGCATGGGTGTCGATGATCCAGAAATCAATTACCGAAGTGTGTCCGGAGTTTACAATGAACCGCCAGTTGCTCGATTATATCCGTCAATATTATGAGCCTCTTTATAAAAGAACTCTCAAGATGCGCGAAAAGGATTATGATATGGCTGCAATCATTGCAACATGGAAAAAGAAGATCCTGAGCACATGGAACGATATAGAGATCGTTTCAATTACATATCCCCAAATGGATAATCAGATTGTTTGCCTTGGGAATCATTATTTTTCAACCCTTGTGCTCGATCTTAAAGGGCTTAGGGCTGAAGAGATTGGAGTTGAGCTTGTTGTTGCGGAATTGGAAACCAAGAGCCGTAAACCCCAGATTATTGAGAAACGGGAGTTCACCCTTTCGAAGAAAGAGGGTTCCAAAGCCTGGTATGAGATTGAGTTTTCACCTACCCGACCCGGAATTTTTGATTTCGGTATCAGGATGTTTCCTAAACATAAACTACTTGCACACAGGCAGGATTTGCCACTGCTGCGTTGGATCTGAGATTTAGGGAGTGTCGAACACTCCCTTTATTTTTTCCTTCTTCAACACCAATCCCGTGCGCGAAGGAAGGTAAATCTTAAGATATTGTCCCGAGGAGTGAGGATGGGCAGGCAATGTGCGGTAAACAATGTTGTGGTCGATTCGGCCCTGTCCTCCAAACCGAACTTCGTCGGTGTCGAATAAAACACGGTATTTCCCGGCAGCCACGTTCAGCCCGTAATCGGGGTAAGAATTTGTGGGGCTGAAATTAAAGGCGAAATACATATCGTCCCTTTCAAAACTCAATACCTGTTCGTCGACATTATCATGGTAAAGATGCGGGCTTTCTCCCCTGAAAATCGCATTCTCACGGAATGATGCAATCATGGTTTTATCGAACTCGCCCAGAAAGCCATAGCGCAACAAATTGTTTTCAGCAAGACTCCATTGCCTCCGGGCATATTGGTACGACCATTCGTTACCCAACCGTGGAAAATCGATCCACTCAGGGTGACCGAATTCGTTCCCCATGAAGTTCAGGTAACCGTTACCAGCAGTTGCCAAAGTGAGTAAGCGAATCATTTTATGCAAGGCAATACCTCGGTCTACCATTAGGTTCTGCGTGAGTTTGTCCATGCTGAAGTACATTTCCTTTCCGATGAGCCTGAAGATAATGGTCTGATCTCCTACCAATGCCTGGTCGTGCGATTCGGCATAGCCAATTGTTTTTTCCTCAACCCTTTTATTGGTGAGCTCATAGTACATCTCAGCAACATTCCACTCCTCATCGGCCTTCTCCTTGATTACCTTAATCCAGTAGTCGGGTGTGCCCATGGCCATGCGGTAATCAAAACCCAAGCCTCCGTCTGATAGTTTCGCGGCCAGCCCCGGGTATCCCGACATTTCCTCGGCAACAGAAAGTGCCAATGGGTCGTTTTCGTGAATGAGAGCATTGGCAAGGCCAAGATAGCAGATGGCGTCCTCATCCTGATGCCCGTCGAAGTACATCTCGTAACTTGTGAAATTCCGATCCAAACCATGATCAAAATACAGCATGGAAGTTACCCCGTCAAAACGGAAACCATCGAAGTGATATTCTTTTTGCCAGTACTGAATATTGGAAAGCAGAAAATGAAGCACTTCGTTTTTGCCATAGTTGTAACATAACGAATCCCATGCCACGTGCTCTCTGCGGAAGCCGGAGTGAAAGAATTGCCAGGGGGAACCGTCGTACAATCCCAATCCCTCATTCTCGTTTTTAACTGCGTGGGAATGAACGAGGTCCATAATTACGCGTAATCCCGCGCCATGGGCTTCATCTATAAGCATTTTAAGTTCTTCGGGCTCTCCAAATCGGGAAGAGGCGGCAAAGAGGCTGGAAACATGATAGCCAAAAGAACCATAATAGGGATGCTCCTGAATGGCCATCAGCTGAATTGTGTTGTAGCCGGCCTTGATTATACGGGGAAGAACGTTTTCGCGAAACTCCCTGTATTGTCCTACCTTATAATCTTCGGTGGCCATGCCAATATGGGCCTCATATACAAAGGGGGGCTCGCTTTTTCCCGGAGCCTTGTGTTTCCATTTGTATTCCCTTTCGGGCGACCAAACCTGGGCAGAGTATACTTTTGTCCCGTCGTCCTGCACAACGCGTGTTGCGTATGCGGGAATACGCTCTCCCTTTCCTCCCTGCCAGTGAACGGAGAGTTTGTATAAGTCTTTATGATGGAGTTGATCCGCTTTTAAGTGTAGCTCCCAGTTGCCATTTTTTAGTGGGGAAAAGAGGAATTCCTCAGACTCCTCCCATCTGTTGAAATCCCCTAAAAGATAAATTGCCGAGGCATTTGGAGCCCATTCCCTCAACACCCAATCGCCCGAATCGCGATGCAGACCAAAGTACAAATGTCCGGTTGCAAATGACGAGAGCTTTCCGGAAGGAGCAAGAGCATATTTTTTATGCTCTACTCTGCGCATGCGCTCCTCAATAACATGCGTGTACTGGCCGAGCCAGGAGTCTAATTTTACAATTCCAGGTATCTTCATAGATAATGAATTCAGGTAGGTAAGTTAGTGATTTTTGGCAACCACTCAATAAAAAAGTTATGGGGCCATACTCCCCAATATAAGTGTTTCCCGATCAGAAATACATGTGTGTGAGAATGAAAATGGTCACCACCATGTATATCAGGGTGAGGGGCCCACCTACCTTTAGGAAGTCGTTGAAGTTGTACTTGCCCGGGCCATAAACCATGAGGTTTGTCTGAAAACCAATAGGTGTCATGAAATTGGCTGCTGAAGCAAAAGCAACAACCAACACAAAGGGCACAGGATCCAAACCAAGAGTCGCGGCTGTGGTCAGGGCCGTCGGAAAAATGAGTGCGGCTGCGGCTTTGCTGGTAATATAGGCTGCAAGAATAGTGGTTATAAAATAGATTCCGGTGAGAATACCCACATTGCCAAAAGAACTGAACAAATTGATAATGGTGTTGGCGAAAAGACTCGCTGCCCCTGTTTTCACCATTGCGGTTCCTAATGCCAATGCCAGCACAATAATAATGGCCAGGTTATAGTCGATGCTGTTGGAGAGATCTTTGGGATTGGTGATTTTCAAAGCCAGAAGAACAATAACCAGGGCTATGAGTCCCAGGAATAATTTGATGATTCCCAGAGCCGAGAGCAGGATTGCCAACAATAGCCCACCAAGAAGAACCGCCGTTTTGTACCACTCCAGTTTGACAAACCCCCGTACTTTACTTATAAAATAGAAATCAAGAGTGTTATTTGTGCGTTCCAGGAAATTCTCCCCCGTGAAAAGCAACAATACATCTCCTGCCCTTAAAGTATTGCCGTTAAGTTTCTCTTTTAGAACCATGCCGTTGCGATGGATCGCTATCACTGCGGCATCGTATTTGCTTCTGAAATTTACGACTTTTAAGGTTTTGCCTATTAGACTTGAGTTTTGACTTACAACAATTTCTACCATTTCGGTTTTCCTGCGTCTACTCATCATACCTACTTCCGGCAGCTGTAAGCCGGTTTTCCCTCCAAGCATCTCAGCAATGGTTTCTGTACTCCCTGAAAACATGAGAATGTCGTTTTCTTTTAGGATGAAGTCTGGACTGAAGTTCAGAATTTTAACGCTATCGCGGATAACCTCCACAAGCGAATAAGACTTTTCTCCCACAAAGCCTGCTTTTTCAAGACTCATGCCAACCAAATGGGATTTTGGTTTTACCTTCGATTCAACAACAAACTCTCTCAAAAGCGCCGCATTCTTTTTCTCCGGCTTATTCCTTATTGTTAAAAGCTTATCCCCAAAAATAAGCAGGTAGAAGAAACCTATGACCATCATTGTGAATCCGACGGGAAAAAAGTCGAAAAAGCCAAGTGTCTGAAATTCGGGGAATATGCTTTGGTTAAGCAACATCCCGTTTACTATTAAATTTGTAGAGGTCCCGATCAGGGTTGCACATCCACCCAGAATGGTGGCATAAGACAGCGACATCAGGAATTTTGAGGGGGAAATATTATTTCTCTTGCACCAGCTATTGATATAAGGCATCATTACCGCCACCAATGGGGTGTTATTCAGGAAGGTTGATAAAATGCTTGAGAAAATCATCATCCGGCTCAAGAAGCCCTTATAGGTGTGTGCCCGAATAAAAACGCGGTCAAACAATACCTCTATTACAGCAGTGTGCCTTATGATATCACCAATGAGCAACAGCAGAATTATTACCGCAACCTGCTCGTTTGCAAAGCCGCTAAGGATTTCCCCTGGGGTAAGAACCCGGGCAAACCCCAGAATTGCAGCTGCGATTACGAATGTGAAAGAAGGCCCAACTATCCCCCAATACAGGGAAATGAGGATAAATATGATAACAACGAATACAAGGATCAAATCAAAACTGAACATATTGAAACCTTTATAGAAGGTCCAAATTTAAGGTTTTTTAATGGTTAACCTAATTCATTCCGGAAAACCTGATTTGCAAGCCTCAATTCATCGACCTTCGATAAACCAATTATTTTGTTATTTTTGCTTAAAAAAAAGTGAAAATCTGGAACGATTTATCTGGTTTTAATGCAAGTAAGCCTGTTGTTACCATCGGCATATTTGACGGGGTGCATCAGGGACATCGCTTCCTGCTCGAACATCTCAAACAAACTGCAAAATCAATTTCCGGTGAAACTGTAATTGTGTCACTTTGGCCTCATCCCCGCATCGTCCTTAAAAAAGATCCCGATAACCTGCGTTTCCTAACCAGTCTTGAAGAGAAATCCATTCTGATGGATGAGGCAGGAATCGACAATTTTGTTGTGATCCCATTTACTCCTGAATTTGCTCAGATGGATTCATGCCTTTTTGTAAAAGAATTCCTGGTCGATAAGATTGGCATAAAACACCTTGTGGTTGGATACAATCACAAATTCGGCAAGAACAGGGAGGGGGATTTCGAAAATCTCAAATACTGTGCATCACTCTATGGCTTTTCAATTGAGCGAATAGAACCCAAAAGCGTCAACGGGGTGAAAATGAGCGCTTCTCTGATTCGTGAGTTGCTAAATTCGGGAAACCTTGATGCTGCAAACGAATATTTGGGTTACGATTATTTTCTCAGGGGAACCGTGGTGGGAGGAAACCGAATCGGTAGGAAAATTGGCTTTCCAACGGCTAACATTGTTCCTGATGACCCTCATAAACTAATTCCACGCGATGGGGTTTATGCTGTTCACCTGGAAAATAAGGAAATCTTCTATCCGGGAATGTTGAACATAGGGTTTCGGCCAACCATAGAAAGTGGGATGCCAATCAGGACTATTGAGGTTAATCTATTTGATTTTAAGGACGATATCTATGATCAACAGGTGTTTTTGCATTTCAGAAAACACATAAGGGATGAAAAAAAATTCTCTGGGATTGAACAGTTGAGGGAACAGTTGGTTATTGACAGACAAATAGCAAAAGCAATGCTCAGAATGCCATAAATGATTCTCCGAAGTTCACGCTATCTGTTATCATGGAATTATTCCACCTAAAATAAATAACTATCTTTGCAAAAAAAAAATCTAAAAATGGGTACACAAGTCACAATGGTTGAAAACATGAATTATAAGGTCAGGGATATAAGTCTCGCGGATTTTGGAAGGAAGGAAATTGATATCGCTGAGAAGGAAATGCCTGGTCTGATGGCAATCCGTAATAAGTTTGCGGCTTCCAAACCGCTCAAAGGATCAAGAATCACCGGTTCGCTGCATATGACTATTCAAACAGCCGTCCTGATAGAGACGCTAAAAGCCTTGGGCGCCGATGTCCGTTGGGCAAGTTGCAATATTTTCTCAACCCAGGATCATGCTGCCGCAGCTATCGCCGCAGCAGGTATTCCCGTTTTTGCCTGGAAAGGTGAGACCCTCGAGGAATATTGGTGGTGTACAGCCCAGGCTTTGGCATTTCCAAATGGCAAAGGCCCTAATCTGATTGTTGATGATGGTGGAGATGCCACACTCATGATCATTAAAGGCTTTGAGGCCGAAAATGACGCGTCTGTTTTGGACGTTGTGCCTTCAAGTCATGAAGAATCGATAATCCTTGCCCAATTAAAAGAAATTCTTGCGGAAGACCACGGACGCTGGCATCGCTATGTAAAAGAAATGAAAGGCGTTTCGGAAGAAACAACAACTGGGGTGCATCGTTTATACCAAATGATGGAAAAAGGCAGATTGCTTTTCCCTGCTATCAATGTCAACGATTCCGTTACCAAGTCGAAGTTTGACAATCTTTACGGTTGTCGGGAATCGCTTGCCGACGGTATTAAACGTGCAACAGATGTTATGATCGCCGGTAAGGTTGTTGTTGTGCTTGGTTATGGCGACGTTGGCAAAGGTTGCGCTCATTCTATGAAATCGTACGGAGCCCGCGTAATAGTTACCGAAATAGACCCTATCTGCGCACTGCAGGCTGCTATGGAGGGTTTTGAAGTAAGTTTGATTGAAGATGCACTCAAAGAAGGGAACATCTATGTCACCACCACCGGTAACAAGGATGTAATAACACTCGGACACATGAAGCAGATGAAGGACCAGGCTATTGTTTGCAACATCGGGCATTTCGATAACGAAATACAGGTCGATCAGCTCAATTCATTCGGTGGAGCTAAAAAACTGAACATCAAGCCTCAGGTCGACAAGTATATTTTCGACGATGGCCACGCAATATTCCTTCTGGCAGAAGGTCGCCTGGTGAATCTGGGTTGTGCCACCGGCCATCCTTCCTTTGTAATGAGCAATTCCTTTTCAAACCAAACCCTTGCACAAATTGATCTTTGGCAGAAAAATTACGAGATTGGCGTTTACCGTCTCCCCAAACAACTTGATGAAGAAGTTGCAAGGCTCCACCTGGCTCAGATTGGCGTGAAATTAACAAAGCTGACAAGAGAACAGGCTGAATATTTGGGGGTTCCGGCTGAAGGCCCTTATAAACCCGATCACTACAGGTATTAGCAAACGAAATTCTTCTTGGTTTTTCTGATAGTGAATCAGTAAATGCTTTAACAGAATTAGCCGCAGGCCTAAGGCTTGCGGTTATTTCATTTTCTCTCCAGACCTGACCCGGAATCTGTCAGTATTAAGCTTATGTTTTATACAGGGAAAATTATTTTTGGAATCTGGGATTAATTCCAAAATATTGACCTTCGCGTTTTAATTTCTTACAATTAATAGGCTCCCATCCAAAAATGACTGGTATTGATAAAGGGGATATTTGGCGGGGCCATTAAAAACGTTTCCGTCAGAACTTAAAAGATAGCTTGATGAACAACAGGGACATACCATAAGCTCCTGAAAACCTTCGCTGATTTCTACCGAGCAATCGTTGAAATAGTCGTGGGTGCAGGCAGCATCAAATACGAAATAATGATCTTCAATATCCCGGTAAACGATAAGGCCCCCAACTCCACCAAACCGCGCGGCTGGGAAAATTTTAACACTACCTGCCCCCAAATCCCCAAGATCGCTGTATAGTCCAATATTGGCGTTAATGGTTACATAGGGAAAATTGAAATTGTCTTTCCTGCAGGTGGCAGAAGTGAAGAATATTAAAATCGAAACGAATAAGATTTTTATTTTTGAAACTTTTAACATACTTTGCAATTATTCAAAATTGGATTTTTCGAAGTTAATTATATTTTTTTGTAACTTTAACGAACTTTAACTGTCCCTTATTGTATTAAAACATGAAAGCTGACTTCGACATAGGAAACCTGGTTTACGTGATACTTACTATTGTATTTCTGGTTATTGGAGCTGTTGGGAAGAAGAAAAAGCCTGCTCCGGTATCGTCGGATGAATATCACGATGAACCTGTGGATGAGAATAGTATTAAGTCGCAGTTTCAGGAAATGTTTCGCGAATTCAACCCGGTTCCTGAACCTGTAAAAGAACAGGAGTATTCCTTTACTCAAAAAGATTCCTTGGAAGATGGCACTTCTCTGGATGTTGTGCCCGAGTATAGTTTCGAGTCGATTGAAGACATCATTCCTGCTTCCTCACCGCCTCTTGACAGCAATATCAACTATTATGAGCAGGCTCAAAGTTCGCTGGATACTACAGGCATGGATGAAGGAACTCCGGCCTTTGATTATGATGAGGACTCCAGCTCCTTGGTATATAACGAAGTCACAAAGGAATACTCTGCAGTGTTGTCACGCAATGAAGAAGTCTTGGCCGAACTGGTGGATGGATTTGATGCGAGAACAGCATTTGTTTATTCTGAAATATTTAACCGTAAAGAATTCTAACAGAAATCCTTACTAATTTTGTACAGCATATAAGGATTGTTTTAAACTCAAAAAAAAAGTTATATTTTTGCAACTAAAGAGTTCAGGCTGCCTGAATTCTTTTTCTTTTATATTTATTCAAATCGGGAGGTTTTACAATGGCAAAGATTAATTACATGACCCAAGAGGGTTTGTTGAAACTCAGAAAAGAACTTGAACAGCTCACAAAAGTTGAGCGACCTTCAATATCAGCCCAGATCGCAGAAGCTCGCGATAAGGGCGATCTGTCTGAGAATGCTGAATACGACGCCGCAAAGGATGCCCAGGGTATGCTTGAAATGAAAATTTCCCAACTCGAAGAAAAACTCGCTAACGCTCGAATTATCGACGAATCGAAAATTGACACCGAATCGGTTCAGATCATGAACAAGATTAAGATTCGAAATAAATCGAATAACACCGTGCTGCAGTATATGATTGTGTCTGAAACCGAAGCAGACCTCAAGGCAGGGAAACTTTCCATAAGCACGCCCATTGCTCAGGCTCTCCTTGGTAAGAAACTGGGCGACAAGGTTACTGTTAAAGTTCCATCGGGTGAGGTAGAATATGAAATTGTTGAAATTTCAATGTAGAACTGTCAGCCATGTCTTCTATATTTTCAAAAATCGTTGTAGGTGAAATCCCCTGTTATAAAATCGCAGAGGACGATAATTACCTGGCGTTTCTGGACATTAACCCCTTAGCCAAAGGACATACATTGGTAATCCCCAAAAAGGAAGTCGATTATATTTTCGATGTTGACGATCAGCTTCTTGGGGGAATGATGATCTTTTCGAAAAGAGTTGCATTGGCAATAGAAAAGGCCGTGCCCTGCAAACGTATAGGCATAGCCGTTCTGGGCCTTGAGGTGCCTCATGCCCACATACACCTTATCCCTCTAAACAATCTTGGGGATATTAACTTTTCCAATCCCAAACTCAAGTTTTCAAGTCAGGAGTTTATTGAAATAGCCCGGCTAATTAATTCGAAATTATAAGCATGTGCTTATTTAAGACGCCCTGGGTTCTTATTTAGAAAATCGTTCCAGCTGCTGAAACTATTCCCGTTTCCCGAAGGCTTGGCCTGATAAAAATGGCATACTGCTGCTGCAAGTCCGTCGGTGGCATCCATATTTTTCGATTCCAGTGAGAAATGCAGGGTTCGCTGCAGAATGTCGGCAACCTGCTCTTTTGATGCAGCTCCTTTCCCGGTAATGGCCATTTTAATCTTTCGGGGGGAGTATTCGAAAATTGGAATGTCTCTTGAAAGTGCAGCTGCAATTGCCACTCCCTGAGCCCTTCCCAGTTTGAGCATGCTCTGTACGTTTTTTCCGAAGAAGGGTGCCTCGATGGCCAACTCGTCAGGATGATACCGATCAATAAGTTCAATCACATCCTTAAAAATGACCTGGAGGCTGCGATAAGGATCTTTTATCTTCCGCATATCGCTTATGCCTAGATTCATCAGGACGGGGTCCTTTCCCGTCGCCTTGATAATGCCATATCCCATGATGTTGGTTCCCGGGTCGATTCCCAGAATAATCCGTTCGGAAGAGCTCATTCCTTTGCTTTGATTTTTTGAACCAGTATGCCAGCAATTACTAATGCCAAGCCTACAGGAGTTGTCAGATATATCTTTTCTCCTGCAATATAGTGAATTATGAAAAGGGATAAAAATGGGCTAATGTATATCAGGTTGCTGATCTTATCAGTAGATGTACTTAGCCGGAGAGCCATCATCCAGAATATAAATGCTATTCCCATTTCGAAAACACCGACATATACTCCTGTGAGCCATGCCGCAGGTCCCGAAGGCAGGCTTTTGCCCGAAAGCAACATCGCAGCCAAAAGAAAAACGAATCCAAAGGAGAAATTCAGGAACAGCTTCTGCACCTCGTCTCTTTTGTCTTTTAGATTGAGAATCCAAAAAAAAGCCCAGATAACTGAGCTCCCAAGAGCCATTAGAACGCCCGGGATTTGTTCCGGACTGAAATTCCCCTTGCCACCCTGAGAGGAAATAAAAAACACGCCGGTAAAACTTATGAAAAGCGCAAAAAGACTACGCACCGAAATTTTCTGTTTGAGAATGGGGATCGAAATCAGCACCAGCACTATGGGCCAGATCATGTTAAGGGGCTGCGCTATCTGGCCGGGCAAAATCGAATAGGCTTTCAGAACGATCAGGTAATAGGCAAAGGGATTGAGGAAGCCCAGAAGTGCTGAAAGAAGATAATCCTTTTTAGTTAGCCTAAGGATGCTTTTAATCTCTCCCTTAGCAATTAATACTCCCCCGAAAATAAGTAAACTAACAAATGATGCAGTAAGCAGAAGTTGAAAATTATCCTGATACCGCAGCCCGATTTTGAATGCCGTGGGTATGGTTGCCCAACATAGAATGGTTAGCCCCGCAAATATATATGCTTTTTGCTGGTTGCTCATTCAGCCTCTGCTCAGTTAATCATATCGAAGCCTGTGAAACCGCGCAGGATCTCGGGAATTATAATTCCTTCCGGTGTCTGGTTGTTTTCAAGAAGGGCCGCCACAATTCGGGGCAAGGCAAGGGATGATCCGTTGAGGGTGTGTGCAAGGCTGGTTTTTTTGTCGCCTTTATCTTTGAATCGAAGTTTCAAGCGGTTGGCCTGAAACGACTCGAAATTCGACACTGAGCTAACTTCCAGCCAACGTCCCTGAGCTGCTGCGTATACCTCGAAATCGTAAGTGAGGGCTGAGGTGAAACTCATGTCGCCGCCGCAAAGCCTGATAATGCGGTAGGGAAGTCCCAGTTTTATTACAAGACTTTCCACATGACTCACCATAACCTCAAGAGCCTCATATGATTTCTCGGGATGGGCAATCTGCACGATCTCAACCTTATCGAACTGGTGCACCCGGTTCAGTCCTCTGACATCTTTGCCGTAAGAGCCGGCTTCGCGACGGAAGCAGGGGGTATAGGCCGTGTTTTTGCAAGGTAGCTCGGAAGCATCAAGAATCACATCCCTGTAAATATTGGTTACCGGAACCTCAGCAGTGGGAATCAGGTAGAAATTATCGATCTGGCAATGGTACATCTGTCCTTCTTTGTCCGGGAGCTGGCCTGTACCAAAGCCCGAGTCTGCATTTACCATCAGGGGAGGAAGGATTTCGCGGTATCCGGCTTTTACGTTTTCGTCAAGAAAGAAATTAATAAGTGCTCTTTGCAGTTTGGCACCTTTCCCTTTAAACACAGGGAAACCCGCACCGGTGAGTTTTGTTCCCAGGTCGAAATCGAGGAAGTCGTATTTTGTTCCCAAATCCCAATGGGGCAGCGCACCCTCGGGCAGGGAGATTTTGATGTCGTTGCCGCGAATGAATTGGTTGTCTTCAGCGGATTTACCTTCGGGAACGGATTCGTGGGGGAGGTTTGGAACCAAAACCAACAACTCATTGAGCTTTGCGCTGGCATCTTCGTATTTTTGAGCGAATTCCTTGCTGCTTTCCTTAAGCATAGCAGTTCGTTCCTTTGCAGCATTGGCTTCAGCAGTTTTGCCGCTCTGAAACAGTTTGCCTATCTCTTTGGCGAGAATATTCATTTCAGCCTGTGCGTCGTCGGCTTTTTTCTGGGCTGAGCGCCGCTGATTATCGAAATCAATGATCGAGTCAATGATCGAACTGTCTTTGAAGTTTTTAACCTTTAATCGACTTACAACAAAATCCCTGTTTTCGCGGATGAAATTAATGGTGAGCATATCAGAATATATAAAATAGAAAATCTCCTTTAACTGCACCAAAGGTAACAGTTTGAAGGAGATTTAAAATAGATCTTTATTGATTATTTATTCAGCAGCGGGAAGAACCGACACGAATGATTTGTTGTCTCTTCTCTTTTTAAACTGAACAATACCTGAAATCAATGCGAAGAGAGTATGGTCTTTGCCAATTCCAACGTTTTTTCCGGCCTGATGAACAGTGCCCCTCTGACGAACAATGATGTTGCCGGCAGTTGCTACCTGGCCGCCATATAATTTTACACCAAGTCGTTTGCTTTCTGATTCGCGACCGTTACGTGAACTTCCGGCTCCTTTTTTGTGTGCCATTTGTATTCGCTTTTATTTTTTTTAATACTTGTTTTATTATTTAGACTCGTCAGCTTTTTTTGAAGCTGCGGGTTTTTTTGCTGCAGGTTTCTTTTCTGCAGTGGCTTTTGGAGCTGCAGGTTTTTTAACTGCTGCAACTTTCTTCTCCGGTGCGGCTTTTGCCTCAACAGAAGCATCCTCAGCCTTAATCGCCGAAACTTTCGGCTCTGAAACTTTCTTCTCTGCTTTTTTGGGTGTGGCACCTGTTTCCACGATGTTCTCAATAAGAATCTGGGTCAGATACTGTCTGTGACCGTTTTTAACCCTGTATCCTTTTCTTCTTTTCTTCTTGAAAACAATTACTTTATCGCCTTTCAGATGCTCAAGTATTTTTGCGGAAACCATGGCGCCTTCGATAACCGGAGCCCCAACGCTAACGCTGCTGTCGTTATCAATAAGAAGCACTTTCTCGAAATCAACCTGATTGCCTACTTCACCTTCAAGCCTGTGGACAAATATCTTTTGGTCTTTCTTAACCTTAAACTGCTGTCCTGCTATGTCAACAATTGCGTACATTATTACGTGTTTTACTTAAATTCATGAAAATGGAGTGCAAAAATATGAAAGTTAAATGGATTAGCAAATATTTCCGGCTATTATTTTATATGTGGGATAATTATTTCGAATACAGTAAGCTATGAGAATGGATGCAGGCTTGCGAATATGAAGGAAACAGGAAACTCTGTTTTTGCTTTTTTCCTTTTCTCAAGAAGATACTGAATGGGAAATGAAGGGCGTGATTGTATCCTTTTTGTCTGCTCTTTCATTTTTTAGCTTGCGATTGAGGTCGGATTATTGTAATTTTCTGAGGTGAAGAAACAAAAAATTATGTTTCCGCAGTAAAAATTCCGAAACCTCAAAGTTTGAACAAAAACATTATATTTGTGTGATTTGGAAAAGTACTGATCAAGTTGCTATAATCAGGTATGGTAAAGTTAAATGTTCTAGGTATTTCCTATAGCCAGACTCAGTCGGGCGCTTACGCTTTGATCCTTACGGAGGAAAACGGAGAAAGGCGTATTCCCATTATTGTAGGTGGGTTTGAAGCACAGTCCATTGCAATTGAGCTCGAGGGCTTAAAACCTCCGCGTCCCCTTACGCATGACCTATTTATGAACTTCGCAAAAGTTTTTGGGATTGCTATTAACGAAGTAGTTATATATAAGCTCGAGGAAGGTGTTTTCTACTCACAGCTTCAGTGCGACAATGGAATCGATAACATAACCCTTGATGCCCGCACATCTGATGCCATAGCCTTAGCCCTTCGTTTTAAGTGCCCTATTTATACAACCGAAGAAATTATTGCCAAGGCCGGAATCGTACTTGATTTCGACAAGGAGATTCCCGGCCAGCCTGCTGCTTCAGGTGAAACTGAAAAGATTAAAAGCCCTGCTCCTGTCAGCTATCCTTCAAGCGAGTTTAAAGCTTATTCCCTCGAAGAGCTAAATGAGATTTTAGACGAGGCCATCGGCAACGAGGATTATGAAAGAGCTTCAAAAATCCGAGATGAAATTAACCTTAGAAAAAAGATATAATACTTATCCATGATAATTCTCCGAAAAATCCCCGTCCTAATCTTTTTCATCCTCCTTATTTTAGATTTTACTACCCTCACCGCATCTGCACAGAATGATTCGATAAGCCTTGATCAAACAATCCAATCAACCGGGATTGTTGCCCCGGTAAACACTGAATTATCTCAGGCAACCACTGAAGAGGTTTCCAAAGCCGGGCTGATTCCCACCAAGAACATCTACAAATTTAACTTTATAACTTTGATCCGCGGACTCATAGGAATGTTGGTGCTAATCGCGATTGCCTATCTTTTCAGCGTCAACCGAAAGGCTATTTCGTGGAAAATTGTCGGATACGGTTTACTCATGCAGGTTGCACTTGCCATTGGGGTTTTGCAGGTACCTTTTATACAGGGTACTTTTGAGTTTGTTGGCCGCCTGTTTGTCAAAGTTCTCGACTTTACAAATGAAGGTACAAAGTTCCTTTTTAGTTCCTATTCATCAGGGGTTATAGAAGCACCGCTGCAAACTTTCGCCATAAACATATTGCCAACAATAATATTTTTCTCGGCACTTACCTCCGTCCTGTTTTATTTCGGGATTATTCAAAAGTTGGTTTGGCTACTGGCCTGGGTAATGACCCGGATTCTTAAACTGTCCGGGGCCGAAAGCCTTTCGGTCGCAGGGAACATTTTTCTGGGACAGACTGAATCCCCACTTATGATCAAAGCCTACCTCGAAAAAATGAACAAGTCCGAGATGCTGCTTGTCATGTCGGGTGGTATGGCCACACTTGCAGGAGGTGTTTTGGCTGTTTATATTAATTTTCTCGGGGGAGATGACCCGGTTCAGAAGTTGCTCTTTGCGAAACATTTACTGGCTGCTTCGGTTATGGCCGCCCCGGGTGTTGTCGTAATCTCCAAAATTCTGGTTCCTCAAACCGAGGACATTAGTCAGGAACTGAAAATTTCTCCAGATAAAATCGGTAAAAACGTACTTGACGCAATTAATAATGGTACTTACGAAGGCCTTAAATTAGCAGTCAATGTAGCCGCCATGCTTTTGGTTTTTATAGCGTTTCTGGCCATGATTAACTTTACTTTTATAAAAATCGGTAATTGGACTGATCTCAATGACTGGATTTATAGATTCAGCGACGGCCGTTACAGTGAGTTGTCACTGCAGTTTATCCTTGGATATTCAATTTCCCCGTTGATGTGGTTAATCGGGGTTAATATCCACGATATTACTTTGGTTGGATCTTTGCTTGGCGAAAAACTTATCATGACGGAGTTCGTGGGATATATCAGCCTGGCTCAGCTCAAAGCTTCCGGAGCATTCACCGATCCCAAGTCTATAATAATGGCTACCTATATGCTTTGTGGCTTTGCAAATTTCGCCTCCATTGGAATTCAAATTGGGGGAATCGGAGCCTTGGCGCCCGGAAAAAGAGTTTTGCTGGCGAAATACGGCATGAGGGCACTTCTCGCCGGAACATTGGCTTCCCTGCTTTCCGCTACAATTGTTGGTGTTATTTTGTCGTAAACAGAAAGGCTTTGAGATGTTGGATAAGGCTATACATAAGGGAGAAGCAGACTGCGACTCAAGCAGTGGAATTTCCAGCGAGGAAATTATCCGGAAAATAAGTGACTGCGAACAGGAAATTATCCGGCTCAAAAGCATCCTGAAAGTAAAAAGCGATTCGCTACACCTTACAGCAAATATTTCAGACGCCAATCAAGGCTTTAGCTATGAGGATCTTGAAAAAATCTTCTCCGACTCGAAATATCACCAGACTTTTTTCAACAAGATTCCCTTTATGATCTGGGCAAAAGACCTTAATGGGGTATTCCTTTCGGCTAACCAAAGTTTCAGCAACTCTTTTGGAAAAACGCCCGAGGAAGTCATCGGACGAAATGATTTTGATTTTTTCCCTGCTGTTTTTGCCGAAAAGTACCGAGCCGACGATCTCCTGGTTGTTAATACAGGATCGCAGGGTACATTCGAGGAACTAATCCCTTTTACCGATGGATTCAGATGGCATGAGACTTTAAAAATCCCAATAAGCGGAAAGGATGGAAATGTTATCGGAACCGCCGGGCTTGCCAGGGATATTTCCAAAAGGAAGAATTACGAGCTGGCTATCAAGGAGAGCGAGGCAAAGTTCAGGGAACTGGCAGAAAGCACAAGCGACTCATTTGTTATCAGGAGTGGCGACAAAATACTATATGCCAATCCCGCATTCGAGCAAATTTATGGAATTGCTCGAGAAGATTTGTACAAAAATCCGGATGTGTATCTCGAGTGGATTCACCCTGAAGACAAAACGCGAATTGAGAAAATCATGCGTTCCGGCAAACGAAAATCGGATTACACCTTCAACGAGCAGTACAGAATAATGCTTCCTGATGATTCTGTAAACTGGATTTGGCACCGGTCGTACCCCGTTTGGAACGAAAAGGGCGAAGTGTATCGCATCGTTTCTGTTAGCAGCAATATTACTGGAATAAAAGTTCTGGAAGACAAGGTCCAAAAGTTCCAGTCGCAGCAGCAAGCCATTCTCGACAATATTCCCCACCTGGCATGGATAAAAGATATGGATGGTAAATATCTGATGGTCAATGAGGCTTTTTGCCGGTTCTTCTCCTGGAAAGTTGAGGAAATTATCGGAAAGACTGACTTTGACCTCTGTCCGCCCCAGCTTGCAGAAGATTATGTGCGTAAAGACAAAGAGGTCTGTGTTGAAAGAAAGGCCCTTCGTTTTTTGGAAATCGAGGAAAACCGGTTTGGGAAACGCTATTCGGAAACCCACAAAACACCTGTGATAAATGAGTCGGGCGAAGTAATCGGCATCGCTGGTATCTCAAGGGATATCACCGATCAGAAAATTGCTGAACAGGCTCTTCTTAAAAGCGAAGAAAAGTTCAAAGATCTTATTACCCTTTTGCCTGAAATGGTTTTTGAAACCAACAGCAGCGGCAAAATTACTTTTGCCAATTTTAGAACCTATGAGCGCTTTGGATACACTCAGGATGATTTTGACAAGGGGATTTCAATCTATGATCTGGTCTCTTCGGCTGATTTTGTCAGAGTGCAATCGGCAATATTAAATACACAACAGGGTGCAGAACTTAAGGCTGCTGAATATTTACTTGTTACCAAAAGCGGTTTTGAGTTTCCTGCTTTGGTGTACACCAATAATATGTACAACAATGGTAAGTGGTCCGGCCTGCGTGGGGTTATGGTTGATATTACCAATAGAAAACAATCGGAGGAAAAGGAAAAGGTATATCAGGAAAAACTGCGGTTTCTCAGCAATACAGCACTCGACTTTCTGAGTCTTATGCAGAATGAAAATATCTATACCTATGCAGGTCTTAAACTAAAGGAGTTTATTCAGGAAGGCTATGTGCTGGTGTCGAGCTTTAATGAAGCGGAACAAACTATCGAAGTTGTCTATTTTTCTGGCAGCAAGGAAATTAAGGATCAACTAGAAAGAGAAACCGGAATTGCAATTGACACCTGTAAGCTTAAAATTCCTCCTGAGGCTGTTGATGCGCTAATTCAGAATTCCGAGCAACTCCTTGACTTTACCGACGGGGTACATGAACTTTCTTTTAAAAGCATTCCGCGGCCTCTCTGTCGCGCAGCAGAGCGAATCCTTCAAACCAGAAAGATTTACGGGCTTTCACTTCTCCGTGGCGGAAAACTATACGGAAGTATTGAAATCCTTACCAGTCAGGAAGATCTTGACGACAAGCCGCTAATTGAGACCTTTATTTATCAGGCATCTATCGCCCTTCACAGGCGTCAATTGGAACAGGAACTTATTGGCGCGAAAATCAAGGCTGAAGAGTCTGATAAACTGAAAACAGCTTTTCTCGCCAACATGTCGCACGAAATCCGCACCCCGATGAACGGGATTATTGGCATAAGTCAGCTCTTGTCGCGCCAGGCTCTTCCGGAAAAGGAGCGCAATGAGTATCTGGCCATGATCAATGCCAATGGGAATATACTCATGAACCTGGTGAACGACATCATCGATATTTCGAAAATCGAGTCCAATCAGGTTGACGTTTATGAAACAGTTTTCTCACTGAACAAATTGTTCAATGAATTACATTGTTTCATGCTGGGCGAGAAAATGACAAAGAAGAAGAATGCCGTCGAACTTGTTATGAGCCTTGAAAAAAGCGATTCCGATTCATTTATCAAAGCCGACAGACAAAAGTTGCACCAGGTACTATCAAACCTTATTGGCAACGCCATTAAATTCACTCTTGCAGGTGTGGTCGAGTTCGGATATTTAATTAATAGCCAGCAGCAAGTTGAGTTTTTCATTAAGGATACCGGGATCGGGGTTCCGGACGATAAAATAGACCTAATCTTTAATCGCTTTACTCAGGCCGACCAGTCACTTACCCGGCCTTTTGGCGGATCGGGCCTGGGCCTTGCCATTTCGAAGGGATTTGTTGAAATCATGAACGGAAGAATCTGGGTGGAACAGGTAAGCAGTGGCGGTTCTTGCTTCCGTTTTCAAATACCGTATAAGCCCGATATTCCTGAGGTCAAGCCTGAAATCAAACCCAGACTGAATCCCGATGATTACAATTGGGAAAAGCACACGATTTTGATTGTTGAAGACAATTATATGAGCTTTAGGTTGTTGCAAGCGCAACTCAAGAAAAGCATGGTTAATATTCTTCACGCGGACAATGGGCAGAAATCGATCGACATGGTCGGTGCTCACCCGGAGATTGATCTGGTTTTAATGGATATTCAGCTGCCATTAATGAATGGGTATGAAGCCACCCGGGAAATCAAGCTGATCCGCCCTGACCTGCCCGTAATTGCCCAAACTGCAAATGCTTTGGACGACGACCGGCTTAAATGCCTCAATTCGGGCTGCAGCGATTATATTACGAAACCTATTGTTTTTGAATCATTTCTCCGCCTTATCAACGATTATATCCGCGACAAAAACTGATTCATTGTTATCCAATGATTGCAATTCTGATTTTTTCATTCTGCATAAGTTTGGCATATGTTGTTCTAATTGCCAGGTTTCTTTCGGGCTGGAATTCGATTCCTGAATTTCAAACCCAAGAAGAAACTTTTGATGTAACCGTCAGCCTAATAGTTGCATTTCGGAATGAGGAAAAAAATCTGCCGCAGCTGTTCGGGGCCCTGCAGGCGCAATCCTATCCCTCTTCATACATTGAAATCCTATTGGTCGACGATCACTCGGATGATCGGTCGGCCCTGCTGGCTCAACAATACAGCAATTCGGTTTCCAATGCAAGGCTTATCAGAATGGAAAGTCATGTGACAGGAAAAAAGAAGGCCCTGTGGATTGCTGCCCTTGAGGCCAAGGGAAAACTACTGATCTTCACCGATGCCGATGCGCTTCCTGGTGAAAATTGGATCAAATCTATTGTATCCTGCTACCGACAAACCAAAGCTGTGCTTATCGCCTCTCCGGTGGTTGTTAAACCTGCCGGAGACTTTTTTACGGGTTTTCAATCTCTTGAATTTCTAAGCCTCATTGGAAGCACTGCCGGTTCCTTCGGTATTCACGATCCGGTTATGGTAAACGGAGCAAACTTGACGGTTGACAGGATCGCCTATCTTGAAAATCTCGATTTCCTCCAGAATGAAATCGCTTCGGGGGATGATGTCTTTATGCTTCTTAACCTTAAGAAGAAACATCCCCGGAAACTCGTATTTTTAAAATCCTTTGAAGCCATCGTAAGCATTAGTCCGGCGTCCGGATTTTCTGATTTTTTGCAGCAAAGATTGCGGTGGGCTTCAAAATCAAGGTATTATAAGGACAGAACCCTGGTTCTGACTTCGGTGATAGTGTTGCTCATAAACCTTTGGCTACTGAATTGCTTTGTGATGTCATTTTTTGAACTTCCTTTTGTTTTTATCGGGGGAGGGGTGTTTCTGGCGAAAACCATAATCGATTTTATCTTCATGAGGAAGGTCCTGATGTTTTTTCGGATGGAACGCTTGATGAAGTATTTTGTTTTATCGCAATTTCTTTATTTTCTTTATATCTCATTCACCGGATTGGCTGGGAATTTCCTTCCTTACAAGTGGAAGGGGCGAACCGTAAAACAAATCATTTGATGTTAACAGGACAAACACCAGGAGCAATTGCTTGGAATAAGTTCAGGAAAAACCCTCTGGCAGTGGCCGGGCTTATTCTCATTATCCTTGTTGTGGCCATTGCAATTTTAGGCTACAGCATATGTCCCGACCAATCACCCTATGCCAACAATCAACATTTGGAGCTTTCCGGGAAAAAACCGGGCTTTCGGGTAAATGTTCTGAAAGTTAGAAAAAACGAGATCTTTAAAGAAAGGGGGTTCTTTTATACCATGTTTTATGGACGGAGTGCTGAGTATGAAGAAATATCCTATTTGAATTTCTCGTTTTCGGAAGGGAAGATTATTCTGAGAGAATTCACAGATATTCCTGAAAATGAAGAGTTTTATAGACATATAAATATTCCGGATGTCCTTTTTCCGCTGGCTCCGGGTTCCGTAAACAATATCAGGTTTTTTTCCGACAGCCTCAGCTTTTTCTTAATAACCGGCGAGGAAATCAAGGTCCCTGCAGCATCCCTGATTCAGGAAATTGAAAGGGAACACCTAACCCAAAGAACCTACTATTTGGGTACCGACAGGTTCGGTCGCGACTTGCTTAGCCGTCTTATTTTAGGAGCAAGGATATCACTGATGGTAGGTTTTATTGCAGTAGCGATTTCACTGGTAATAGGCATCAGCATGGGAGCTGTTGCAGGCTATTATCGGGGAAAAATCGATCAGTTTATAATGTGGATTATCAATGTTGTATGGTCCGTTCCAACCCTACTTTTGGTGATCGCCCTTACGATGGTAATTGGGAGAGGGTTTTGGCAGGTATTTGTAGCGGTAGGGGTAACCATGTGGGTTGAAGTTGCCAGGGTTGTCAGAGGGCAGGTTCTCAGCCTCCGGGAAAAGGAATTTATCGAGGCGGCAAAGGTTCTCGGATATAGCGATTTTAGAATAATCCTGAAGCATATCATCCCCAATATACTTTCCCCGGTTATAATTATCTCAGCGGCAAACTTTGCGTCGGCAATTCTTATCGAAGCAGGACTGAGCTTTCTGGGCATAGGTGTTCAACCCCCGATTTCCTCATGGGGAGGAATGGTTAAGGATCATTATGGATTTATCCTTGCAGGTAAGGCTTACTTGGCTTTTATACCGGGATTTGCAATTATGGTCATGGTCCTTGCCTTTACCATGCTAGGCAATGGGATGAGAGATGCTTTTGATATCAGGAAGGAGTGAGGGGAGATTAATTGAATCTTCGTTTCTTCAGGATCCACCAGGATGCGAACATCAACAGTCCTATCAGAGCGAGTGTAAGGATGAGATTCTGCCAAATGGGTAGTCCAATAGGCATAAGGTTTTCCATCTGTTTTATTTCCGCATCCCCTGATTGATTCTGACCCTGCATGTTTTTTTGTATCATTGAAAGGACTTCCGGGCGGGGTGTGAGATTTGTGACGAATTTCGAGGGGAAATACCAGCGTAAATCCTCATGTACATTAACCCTGATAATGGGCTCAACTATCACGCGATACATTAGGTAAACCACTCCGGAAAGAATCATGTTCCTGAAAATCAGGGAAAAAAGCAATCCGAAGCTCAGGTAGGTAAATATCTGAACGAAAAGTGCAGCGAGAATCCAGGAATGGTCAAAAACCAGGTTGAAGGTGATCTTATAACTATAGAACAAGCCTGAGGCAACGCTTGAAACTCCCACGAGAAGAACAACATAAAAAGATAAAAGCGAGATCAATATTATTTTTTGGAGGAGTAGGTCTGTGCGGCTGAGTCCAAAAATCAACTGCTGCTTGTAGGTTTTATTGTTGAACTCGTTACAGGTCATCATAATTACCAGCAGCACGAGACTGATGTTGTAAAAACTCGATATCCAGGTCGTGAAGTTCCAAACATGAGGGAACTGGTATAAGGGGAGAATTGTGACGAAAGGGATTTTCAGATCAACCCGAGGAAGGAAAAAAATTCCCACAATAAACAGTACCAGGTGCAAACCGATAAGTATCCTGAAGGGGATATAATTCAAGGTTTTCCGGAGCTCTATTTTCAGAAGTTTAATCATGGCTTATTCTTTAACCAGTTCAAGAAACTGGCTTTCCAGGGTTTTTTGATAGAGAATTATTTCGCTGAGCACCAGGCCTTTTTCAAATGCAAAACGGTTGAGGTCGGCAGAGTTGCTGCCTTCCTTAAGGCTTACCCTGACAGCAGAATTTTCGGCCCGGAAGTGGTTAATAAAAGGACAGTCTCCAAGAATCTGCAGTAACAGCTGTGGATTGTCGGCCTTAACCTCAAGCAGGCTTTCTCCTTTGAGCAGGGCTCTGACATTGCCTTCTGCCAATAAATGCCCGCTTTTTAGGATGGCCACATCAGTACATACTTTTTCAACCTCGCTGAGTATATGGCTTGCCATGATTATGGTTTTTCCCTTATCAGCTTGTTGCATTATCAGTTCTCTTACTTCTGCAATTCCCTCCGGATCCAATCCGTTGGTAGGTTCATCAAGCACCAGCACCTCGGGATTACCAAGCAGAGTAGACGCTATGCCCAAACGCTGTTTCATCCCAAGGGATAAAGTGAAAAAACGTGATTTGCGCCTCTCGAAAAGCTTCACGGTTTTAAGTACGTCAGGGATATCACCAAAGCCACAGTCTTTAATTTGAGCGATGATTTTCAGATTGTTTTCTAAGCTAAGGTAGGGATAGAAGGACGGCGTTTCGATAAGCGAACCAATTCTCCGCCGAACACTTGCGCTCGACTTTTCCCCAAACCAGGAGAAAGATCCCTCGTCCTGCTCCAGAACTCCTGTGAGGATAGAGAGGGTTGTGGTTTTCCCGCTTCCATTGGGCCCAAGAATACCAAAAACCTGCCCCTGTCTGACCTCAACAGTCAGGTTGGATAATGCTTTTACCGAACCATAGGATTTTGTGAGATTCTTTATTTGAAGAATTGGGTTAAGAATGGGCATAGAATAATCTTAAATTTCGGTCGGAAATATATTTGCAATTGCATTTTTTATGCAAAGGCAGCAGAAATGGATGTTTTTTCAAAAGCCGAGGCATTTGAAATTACCGCGCTTCAAAATCAATGGCCCATTTCGGTCATAAACTTAATTCTAATCAAGCGGATATCCTCTTCAGTATAATGCTCCTCGCCAAGTTCCTTAAGAGCATCGGTAAGCGATTCGGTTTCGGCCTCTTCTCTGAAATAGCTGTAGATTTCTTCCTGTTTGTCCTCGTCCATTACCTGGCTTATGTAATAGTCAAGATTAAGCTTGGTACCGCTGTTGATGATTGCTTCGATTTCAGTGAGCAACTCGGGCATTTCAATGTTTTTGGATTCTGCAATGTCGTCCAGGGCAATTTTGCGGTCAACACTCTGAATAATAAAAACTTTCAGGCCGGATTTATTCACAACCGATTTAACGACCATGTCCTGAGGCCGGATGATTTCTTTTTCCTCGACGTAGGTTTGAATAAGCTTAATAAACTCCTTGCCATAGCGTTGAGCTTTTCCCACACCTACGCCAACACAGTTTTGAAGTTCTTCAATTGTAATTGGGTACTGTATTGACATATCCTCCAGGGAGGGGTCTTGGAAAATTACAAATGGGGGGAGTTTTGACTCTTTTGCTATTTTTTTTCTCAGGTCCTTCAGGATATTGAAGAGCTCAGTATCCACGCCTCCCCCGCTAACTCCTTCACCAGGTTCAGGATCTGAAGATTCTTCATAGTCGTGATCCTGCGTTAACATGAACGATTGAGGGTCTTTTAAATAGTCGCGACCGGCATCGCTCAGGTAAAGCAAGCCGTAGTTCTCAATATCCTTCAGTAGAAATCTGGCAATGAGAGCCTGACGGATGACAGCGTTCCAGAAACGAATGTCTTTATCTTTTCCGATCCCGAAGATTTCAAGCTTGTGATGGCTATATGCCTTAACCCCGGAGGTGGCTTTTCCGGCAAGCACATCTGCTATGTGATCGGCCTTGAACTTCTCTTTTACCTCAAGAATTGTCTCGAGCACATTTACAACATAATCCTGTCCTTCGAATTCTTCTTTGGGGTTGATGCAGTTATCGCAGTTTTCACAATCGTCTGCCATCACTTCTCCGAAATAGTTGAGAAGCACTTTTGGTCTGCAGACAGCCGATTCAGCATAAGCAACTGTTTCCAGCAAGAGTTGCCGGCCGATTTCCTGTTCGGCAACGGGCTTGCCCTGCATAAACTTTTCCAGCTTCTGAATATCCTTGTAGCGATAGAAAGCGATACATTTTCCTTCTCCTCCGTCTCTGCCTGCTCTGCCGGTTTCCTGATAATAACCCTCGAGACTTTTTGGCATATCATAGTGGATGACGAAGCGAACGTCAGGTTTGTCAATCCCCATCCCGAAAGCGATAGTGGCAACAATTACATCCACCTCTTCCATAAGGAACTTATCCTGATTTTGGGTGCGGGTGGCAGCGTCCATTCCTGCATGGTATGGCAAAGACTTTATGCCGTTTACTTTAAGAGCTTCGGCAAGTTCTTCAACTTTCTTTCTGCTTAGGCAATAAATAATACCTGATTTTCCTTTGTTGTTGAGGATAAACTTGATGATTTCCTTTGTGGCATTAATTTTCGGGCGGACCTCATAATAAAGGTTGTGTCGTCTGAAGGAGGATTTGAAAACATCCGCATTGAGCATATCCAGGTTTTTCTGAATATCATGCTGCACCTTTGGCGTGGCAGTTGCCGTAAGCGCAATGATTGGCGCGTTTCCTATTTTATTGATAATTGGACGTATCCTGCGGTACTCCGGCCTGAAATCGTGACCCCACTCTGAAATGCAATGGGCTTCATCAACAGCGTAGAATGAAATCTTCACACCCTGAAGAAAGTCGATATTCTCTTCTTTGGTAAGCGATTCGGGGGCTACATAAAGCAACTTTGTGAGTCCGTTGGTAACGTCTTCTTTTACCTTGGCTATTTGAACTTTCGTTAGCGATGAATTCAAGAAATGAGCCACTCCATCGTTGGTGCTGAAACTTCGCATCGAATCTACCTGATTTTTCATCAATGCAATCAAGGGGGATATAATGATTGCAGTACCTTCCATAATAACGGCTGGTAGCTGATAGCATAATGATTTCCCTCCTCCTGTGGGCATCAGAACAAATGTGTCATTCCCATTCATTACATTCAGGATGATTTGCTCCTGAGCGTCCTTGAAATTATCAAACCCGAAGTACTTCTTCAGGTATTCATGCAAACTGATATTTACCTCGTTACCCATTTAAAAACCCTTATTAAATTTGAAATAACAACATACAACAAAAAAATCAATGAATCGTCAGATTAACAATACTTTAACAGGTTTTGTAGTTAGGGGAGATCCTAAAGTCTGATCTTAGACTTAAACTTAATGCTTTTTTGTTGAATAAAAAAACTTCTGTAATAAAAAAACTCGTTTTTTTAACGTCGGGGAAAGTATTTCCAGACTTAGTTTCCTGAAAATGAGTTTGTTTTTTGATAGTCATCTTTACAATACGACAAAGTTAGTTTTTTATTACATTTAGTTTAACTTGGACCCCGAAGAAAAATCAATCTAAGTAAATAATCTCCTCCTCCAAGCCGCTCAGGTGGAGCATCAAAAGAACCAGGTTTGCTTCTTTCATTACTGATGCGAAGCTTCATCTAAGCGACCCAGGGCAAGGTAAACGGAGGGAATTTCCGTTTGAATTGTCATCCTGTCAAAGTTACGGAAGTTATGTACTTAAAAAAGGCTGTCAAGTCGAAGCTGAAATCACATATATTTTTATTTACTTTGCGCGGGCATAGAACCAAAAGAGTAAAGCAAAAACATAATGGCAAAAAAGAAAGAGGAGGAGATGTCATTTCTTGACCACCTGGAGGAATTGCGGTGGCGGCTGATACGTTCAGTTGTTGCAATTTTTGTGGGAGCCATTGTTGCGTTCGTTTTTAAGGATGTTGTCTTCAGCAGTATAATACTTGCTCCACGAACCCCGACATTCTGGACTAATAGAGTGCTTTGTGAATTGGGCGGCTATTTGAATACTCCCAGTTTGTGTATCAACACTGTTCCACTCCAAATTATTTCCGTGAAAATGGCCGGACAGTTCAACATGCATATCCTAGTAAGTCTCGTTCTTGGACTGATTGTGGCCTTCCCTTATGTTTTTTATGAGTTCTGGAGTTTTATCTCCCCTGCATTGCATACAAAAGAAAGAAAACATGCTAATGGAGCCATCTTTTTTAGCTCCGCCTTATTTATTTTGGGCGTGCTGTTTGGCTTTTTCATGATTGTTCCGCTCACCATTCATTTTTTGGGAACCTACAACGTCAGTCCCGATGTAACCAACACGATCAATCTGATCTCATACGTTTCAACCATTACATCGGTGGTCTTTGCCTCAGGTGTGGTTTTCGAACTGCCTGTAATTATGTTCTTTTTAACCAAAATAGGATTGGTTACCCCTGAATTCCTAAAGAAATACAGAAAGCACTCGATTGTTATTATTATGATTGTGGCGGCAATCATTACTCCCCCGGATATTTTCAGTCAGATACTTGTGGCAATTCCTTTATTGATTTTGTATGAGGTTAGCATTCTAATATCAATGAGAATTACCAGGCAGCGAAAGAAAAAAGCTGCGGAAGAAAGCAAGTCCTGATAAAAACATTAAATTGCCGAAATGAAACTCTATACCAGGAATTTAGTAAAGCGATACCGCTCAAGAACGGTGGTGAAAGGGGTTTCTATTGAACTTAGCCAGGGTGAGATTGTGGGGCTCCTTGGCCCGAACGGGGCAGGCAAAACAACCTCGTTTTATATGATGGTGGGGCTCATTACCCCAAACGACGGAAAAATATTTATTGACGATCAGGATATCACCGAAGAGCCGGTTTACAAAAGGGCGCGAAGGGGAATAGGATACCTTGCTCAGGAAGCATCCGTTTTCCGAAAGTTAAGTGTTGAAGACAATATCAAGGCGGTGCTCGAGCTCTCCGGAATGTCGAAGCCCGAACAAAACGAAAGGCTCGAATCGCTTTTAAATGAATTTGGCCTGAATAAAATCAGAAAGAGTCTGGGTATTCAACTCTCGGGAGGAGAACGAAGACGTACCGAAATTGCCAGGGCACTTTCCCTGAACCCTTATTTTATTCTTTTGGACGAGCCTTTTGCCGGTGTAGACCCGATTGCTGTTGAAGATATACAGTCAATTATATCCCAGCTGAGCAAAAAAAACATCGGGATTCTTATTACCGACCATAACGTTCACGAGACTTTATCAATCACCGACAGGGCATATCTGCTGTTCGAAGGGGAGATTTTAAAGGCGGGAACAGCCAAGGAACTGGCTGATGATGAGGAGGTGAGAAGACTTTATTTGGGGAAAAATTTTGAATTGCGATAATTGTCAAATTTTGAGTAGCTTTGCAAAAAAATTTTTACCGCGGGTGTGGCGGAATTGGTAGACGCGCCAGACTTAGGATCTGGTACCGCAAGGTGTGGGGGTTCGAGTCCCTTCATCCGCACTTCTTGAAACCGCTGATGCTTCCCGTTGCAATAACGGTGGCATCAGGCGGTTTTTAAGGTTTAATCGGGATGATTACTAATTTATTATTTTCAAATTGAAGTAGAATGAACATTACAAGTCAAAAGATTGACAACCTGAATGCAGTTGTTACTATCAAAGTCACACCTGAAGATTATCAGGTTAAGGTTGAAGAAGTATTGAAAGATTATCGGAAAAAAGCCAAAGTAGATGGTTTCCGTCCCGGCATGGTTCCCATGGGCTTGGTAAAAAAACTGTATTATAAGCCCATACTTGCTGAGGAGATTAATAAGATCATTTCTGAAAACCTTATGAATTATATCAGGGATGAGAAAATGAAAATTCTCGGCGAACCCCTTCCTCATCAGGATGATTCCAAAACGATTGACTTCGAGAAGGATAGTGAGTTTGAATTTTCTTTCGATATCGGGCTTTATGAAGAATTTACCCTAAATATTTCCGAAAAGGATAAAATCAAATACTATAATATTAAGGTGGAGGATGATGTAATCAAGGAATACACCGATAATGTAACAAAGCGTTATGGCGATTTTACAGTTGTTGAAGCCGCGGGAACCGATGAGCTTATCAAGGGCAACCTCTTCCAGGTCGACTCCGAGGGCAAAGCAATCGAAGAAGGCATAAAGGCGGAGAACATCAGCATATCCCTCGACATGATGAAGGACGATTCTGTAAAGGCCTTATTCAAAGGGGTAAAAGCAGGGCAAAGTGTTGATTTCGATCTCAGAAAGGCCTATCCCAGCAATGCCGAACTAAGCTCACTTCTTAGAATCGACAAGGATTTGGCAGATACCGTTCAGGGCGAATTCCGTATTGATATCGCGGAAATACTCGAATTCAAAAAGCATGAGTTGAACCAGGAACTGTTTGACAAGCTCTATGGCGAAAACCAGGTTAAATCGGAAGCTGAATTCCGCGAGAAACTGGTTGGGGAACTTAAAACCAATTATGAACGCGAATCGAATTACAAGTTCGCTCTCGATGCCAAGGAATATCTCATTGGGAAAGCTAAACCAGCCCTGCCCGTCGATTTTCTCAAACGATGGATTGTTGAGGCTAATGAGAAAATGACAGCAGAGCAAATTGAAGCGGAGTTTGCTGATTACGAAAAAGAATTCCAGTGGCAGCTTATTAAAGACCAGTTGATTCGTGAAAACGACATTAAGGTCAGTGAGGAGGAATTACTTGAATATGCAGTTACTCTGGCAAGAAACCAATTCTACCAATATGGCCTGTACAATGTTCCTGAAGAGCATATTGTGCAATATGCCAAGGAGCAGCTTACCAAGAAGGAAGAGGCTCGCAGGATTTATGAGCAGAAATTTGAGGACAACATCTATAAGCTCATGAAAGAAAAGGTTAAGTTGGTTATGGAAGAAACAACAGCGGAGAATTTCAAGAAACTTTTTGAGAAATAGTTTTATCGCTGTGGGGTCGATATGCTTAAAGACTTTTCGCGTCTCCAAAAACATAAATAATTATCGTAAATTTGAGGTTTAAAACAAATCCGCATCATGAATCCAAAAGACGATTTTCGAAGATATGCAACTAAGCATATAGGTATCAGCAGTCAGAATCTTGACACTTATACCTCGGTGTACAACAGCTATATTTCCCCTACTATCATTGAGGAACGCCAGCTGAACATTGCCACAATGGATGTGTTTTCAAGGCTTATGATGGATCGTATCATTTTCCTGGGAACCCCTATTGATGATTATGTTGCAAATATTATACAGGCCCAGCTTTTATACCTGGAGTCGGCTGATCCTTCAAAAGATATCCAGATTTATTTCAATACTCCCGGCGGAGGTGTTCATGCCGGTTTGGGTATTTACGATACCATGCAGTATATCGGGTCTGATGTTGCTACCATTTGCACAGGGATGGCAGCCTCAATGGGCGCCGTGTTGCTATGTGCAGGAACTAAAGGGAAACGTTCGGCCCTTCGGCATTCCCGCGTAATGATTCACCAACCCATGGGCGGTACTCAGGGTCAGGCATCCGATATCGAAATCACTACCCGTGAAATACTTAAACTCAAAAAGGAACTTTACCAGATTATTGCAGACCATTCAGGAAACCCGTTCAAACGGGTTGAGAAGGACTCCGACCGTGACTACTGGATGACAGCAGAAGAGGCAAAGGAATATGGTATGATCGACGAGGTTCTGGTCAGAAACGTAACGAAAAAGTGACAAAAACCAAAAGTTCAATGGATCGCTGCTCTTTTTGTGGTAGGGAAAAAAAGGATACCAACCTGCTGATAGCAGGCATATCCGGACATATCTGCGATAGGTGTATTGATCAGGCATATACCATCGTTCAGGAAGAGATCGGTAAAAAAGGGGAGTTCGACCTAAATCAGCTCAAGCTGCTTAAACCTGCTGAAATCAAAGCCTTCCTGGACCTTTATGTTATCGGTCAGGACGAAGCCAAAAAATATCTTTCTGTTGCAGTGTATAACCACTACAAGCGATTGATGCAAACCACAAGCAAGGATGACGCCGAGGTGGAGATCGAAAAATCAAATATTATCCTTGTGGGCGAAACGGGAACTGGCAAGACACTTCTTGCCCGGACCATTGCAAAAATGCTTCATGTTCCCTTCACAATTGTTGATGCCACGGTACTTACTGAAGCCGGTTATGTTGGGGAAGATATCGAAAGTATTCTTACCCGTCTGCTTCAGGTAGCCGATTATAACGTTGAAGCCGCTGAAAAGGGAATCGTTTTTATTGATGAGATCGACAAAATTGCCCGCAAAGGCGATAATCCCTCTATAACCCGAGATGTATCCGGGGAAGGCGTGCAGCAGGGCCTTTTGAAACTTCTTGAAGGTTCCGTGGTTAATGTGCCACCCCAGGGAGGTCGCAAGCACCCCGACCAGAAGATGATTCCGGTGAACACAAAGAATATTCTGTTCATTTGCGGGGGAGCCTTTGACGGTATCACCCGCAAAATAGGCCAGCGCTTGAATACCCAAGTGGTAGGATATACCGCCAGCAAATCAAAGGAACAGATCGATCGCGACAATCTTTTACAGTATATTGCACCTCAGGACCTAAAAGCTTTTGGGCTGATCCCCGAAATTATCGGACGATTGCCTATACTCACATATCTAAGCCCGCTCGACCGCACAGCTCTCAGAAGAATTTTGACAGAGCCCAGAAATGCCATTATCAAGCAGTATGAAAAACTCTTCAACATGGACGGGATTTCTTTGAGTTGGGACGAGAAGGCACTCGACTATATCGTCGACAAAGCCATCGAGTTTAAACTCGGAGCCCGAGGCCTGCGATCCATCTGCGAAGTTATTATCATCGACGCAATGTTTGAACTTCCCTCGAAAAACGAAAAAACAGTCAGCGTAGGATTGGGATATGCCAAAGAAAAGCTCGAAAAAGCCAACTTACAGCGACTGAAAATGACCGGGTAATCCGGAAGCCTTAAATTCCTTTTTGTCCAGAGAATGCGCTGCGTGAAAAAATGTTTGCATAAGCGGTAATCGGGCTGCAATCAGGGAAATTTGAAAAACTAAACCTTCGTACATATCTGTACTTGTACATGAAATCAAAACTAAGCTTAGTTTACATTAGCCTCATATTGGCTATGCTTTTTTGGGGTTATACGTTTGTGGCCTTTAAGATTGCACTCGATTCCTTCAAGCCTATAAGCATAATCTTTTTAAGACTTCTTATATCGGTTGTTTTTCTTTTTACTTTCGCCCGCATCGCCGGTAAACTTCAAGCCGTAAAACGAAGCGATTACAAGTATTTTGTTCTGATGGCTTTTTTCGAGCCTTTTCTGTATTTCCTTGGGGAGAGTTTCGGACTGACCTATGTGTCACCAACCATGGGCTCGGTAATTATCGCCATAATCCCGCTGATAGTGCCTATTGCAGCCTACTTTATTTACCGTGAGCGGCTGACGATTCTTAACTGGATCGGATTGATTGTGTCGTTTGGCGGTGTAATTGCCGTTGTGTTCTCCAGCGAGGTTGAAATCGTGGCCCGCCTTAAAGGAGTTTTGCTGTTGTTCCTGGCAGTTCTGGCGGCGGTGGGTTATTCGCTTACCGTTAAAGGCTTATCGCACAAGTATAACGGCTTTACCATTACTGCCTATCAGAATGCCCTCGGCATCATGATGTTTCTGCCCTTGTTTCTCTGGTTCGATGCGGGAACTATTCTCTCAGCCCGGCCTACAACCGAAGGGTGGATATCTCTCTTGTACCTTGCAATATTCGGATCCTCCCTGACCTTTGTGCTTTTCACTTTTGCCATTCGCGAAATCGGCGCTTCCAAAGCGAACATATTTACAAACCTGATTCCTGTGTTTACTGCGGTGTTTTCGTTCTTCCTCCTTAAAGAAGCAATGCCCGGACTTAAAGTAGCAGGCATTTTTGTTGTGCTTATTGGCGTATTCCTTTCTCAGGTAAAAAGTATCAAATTCAAAAAGCAAAAAGCAACTCCGGTGAATTATCAGTTCCCTGCTTAACATTTTCCATATGGCTTATTCTGCAGACAGCATCGAAAAAAAGGCCCGGGACGACGAAAAACTCAACAAGGAATTAATTCGAATCTTCAAGAAAAAGCCGCCCCGCAACCTCGATGAGATCTTTCAGGACGCGCATGAGCGGGTTTTTGAGCGGGTTGATTGCCTTAGTTGTGCAAATTGCTGCAGATTCCTTGGTCCGCGCATCACCGACAAAGACATAGAACGGTTATCAAAGCATTTCAAAGTGAAAGCGGCGGTATTTGTTCAAACCTACCTCAGGTTGGATGAGGACAACGATTATGTTTTCCGCGAAATGCCCTGTCCTTTTCTTGAAAGCGACAATAAATGCAGAGTCTATGAGCATCGGCCCAAGGCATGCAGAGAATATCCCCATACCGATCGCAAAAAAATTCACCAAATCCTCGATCTGACCCTTAAAAACACTTATGTTTGTCCGGCAGTTAATGAGATTCTCAGCGAATTGCGGCTCTGGAAAGCCGGGCAATAAGATTGATCCACAAGATGTTTTTATGATTCCCGCAATTAAATGAATTATCTTTTCATCATACAAGGGGAGGGAATGGGGCATACCACCCAGTCGTTGGCATTGCGCTCAATGCTTGAGAAGAATGGGCACACAATTGAAGCCGCATTTATCGGGACAAGTGTTTTCCGCCCAAAGAACCCTTTGTACTCTAAAATTGCGCATGAGAACTTTTTTAGTCCTGTTTTCCTTCGACGTAGGGATAAGACCGGGATTAACCTCTTTACCACATTTCTGTTTAACATCATTTTTTCACCCCTGTATATTTTCTCGATTCTTCGCCTGGCCTACCGGATCAGGGTCTCTGGTGCCGATGCGATAATCGTTTTTTATGACGCAATAGGTCAGTTGGGTACCTTTTTCTCCTTTTCAGGGAAACCTGTTTATTCCATCTCGCATCATTTCTTTTTCGAACATCCTTCTTTTCAGTGGCCCTCGAATCGGAAAGCAGAGCGCACCCTCTTGCGGCTTCACTCATGGCTTGCGTCGGTGGGTGCCCGAAAAATACTGGCACTTTCATTCACCGATGAGGTCTCTATCCCCCGAAAAAAAATTCTGGTTATGCCGCCGTTACTCAGATCTGAAATTTTGGAAGCAATTCCACAAAACGGCAATCATATTCATGTTTATGCCATGCAACCCGGATATATCCATGAAGTTGTCAGTCTCGCCCGGGCAACTCCCCACAAGCAATACAAGGTGTTTTTGAACGAATTTGAGGATGAGATTGAACTTCCTTCCAATGTTCATGTTTCTTTTGTTTCGGGGGATGAATTCATGGAGTCATTAAAAACTTCCGAAAAGGTAATGTGCACTGCAGGATTTGAAACTTTGGCCGAGTCGGTTTACCTTAACAAGCCCCTTTCAGTTGTGCCTTCGGTCGGCCATTTTGAACAATACTGCAATGCGCAGGATGCTTTAAGGATTTGTGCAGCAAGGGTTTTGGAACATTTCGACGAGATCGGGCCGGTATTGGAAAAGAATAATCCTTTGCATGTCGGATTTAAGAAATGGGTGGGCAGTGCCGAGATTCTTTTTCTGAAAACCTTAACAGAATAACCTGCTTGTACACTATCTTGATTTTTTGTACGTTTATGGATTAAACTTTTTAGCCACGGCGAAACCGCAAGCTATGTTGCGGTCAAAACTTAGTTTAGCCTGTTTTTTATTTTATTAATGCATAATTGCCCCTAAACCGATAGAATGAAGAGAGCTTTTCTATTTATCTTTTTTTTCGCTGTCATTGCTTTGGCAGCCACAGCGCAGATAGGCGGGCACTACACCTACGCTTTTCTTAATCTCACCAACTCTGCCAGAGTTGCATCGCTGGGAGGCAAATCGGTTTCTATTACCGGCGATGACCTGAATATGCCTTTTCATAACCCCTCTCTTTTGAACCCGGGCATGGATCGGCACATGGTTTTGAATTATGTGGGCTATTTTGCAGGTATAAAATACGGGTATGCAAGCTTTGCTCGCGATTTTGGAAACAAGGGAACTTTTGCCGCTGGAATGCATTATTCCAATTATGGTACCTTTACCGCAGCCAATGAGACAGGGATTGTTACCGGTGAATTTCAGGCCGCAGAATATGCCCTTAATCTGATATATTCCCGGAAAATCGACAGCCTTCTAACCGTCGGGATCAATGTAAAGCCTGTGTATTCAAGCCTCGAGAGCTATAACTCGCTGGGGCTTGCTGCCGACTTGGGGATTACTTATTTCAATCCCGATCGGTTGTTTTCTGCGGCCCTTGTTTTAAAGAACCTTGGCACTCAAATTATCAAATATTACCCGGGAGCAGAGCGCGAAAACCTTCCCTTCGAAATCCAGGCTGGATTTTCTCAAAAGCTTATGCACGCCCCTTTTCGTTTTTCACTTACCCTTCAGCATCTTCAGAAATTCGACCTTAGCTACGAGAGCTCCGTAAATAGCAATAGCACCTACGACCCGCTAAACGGAGAGGAGATCAATAAGAACAAGTATGAGGTTTTCGGGGATAAACTTATGCGCCATGCCATAATTGGAATGGAGTTCCTGCCCGGAGAAAATTTTTATGTAAACCTCGGATACAATTACCAAAGAAGGCAGGAGCTTAAGGTTCCCGTTCGGGTTGGTATGGTGGGCTTTTCTTGGGGATTTGGAATGAAAATCAACAAGTACCGCTTCAGCTATGGCCGCTCCACTTATCATCTGGCCGGTGCTTCCAACCATTTTTCGCTAAGCGTTAACCTTTCGGAATTTTACTCACGGAAATAATTATCCTGCCAAAAAGAGGAATTGAGATGCAGGAATACTATTTTTGCTATTCAAATATTTCTTTATGATCAGCAACTTACCAGCTTTGGTAATCGCCATCGACGGACACTCATCGACCGGAAAAAGCAGTTTCGCCAAAGCCATTGCAAAAGAACTCGGATATACCTACATCGACAGTGGAGCCATGTACAGAGCAATTACTCTGTTTGCCCTGCGCGAGAAAATTATTATCGGTGAACATGTGGATGAAGAACGGCTTGCCGAGGCTATCGACCTGGTTATGATCTCTTTTGTCAGAAACAATGAAAGCGGAAAGATTGAAATGCACCTCAATCTCGAAAATGTTGAGGATGAGATCAGGGGAATTAAGGTTTCTGAAAAGGTAAGCGTTATAAGCAAAATCGGATTTGTTAGGAGGAAGTTGGTGGAGTACCAACGCAAAATGGGTGAGAACTCTTCGGTGGTAATGGATGGGAGAGACATAGGTACCGTTGTTTTCCCCAATGCAGATATTAAAATATTTATGACCGCCGATCCCTTGATTCGGGCAGAGCGCAGATTCAAGGAACTGCATGAAAAAGGCGATAATGTTAGCCTTCAGACTATCGAGCATAATATTCTCGAACGCGATTTTATTGACCAGAACCGTGAGGAAAGTCCGCTTTGCAAGGCCGACGATGCTTTGGTTCTTGATAATAGCTACATGACCCCCGAAGAGCAGATGGTCTGGTTTAGAAACCTCGTTTCCGGCAAGTATAAGCTCGAGTTGTCATGAAAGTATCCATCGAAGAAAAATCGGGCTTTTGCTATGGGGTTGTCCGCGCCGTTGAAATGGCTGATTCTATTCTCGAAAAAGGCGAAGCCCTCTATTGTCTTGGGCAGATCGTGCACAACGAAATGGAAGTGAAGCGCCTGGAAGAAAAGGGAATGATTACTATTTCGCGGGATGAGCTTCCCGCATATCGCAATTGCAAAATGCTGATCAGAGCCCACGGAGAGCCTCCCTCCACCTATGAAATTGCCAGGAAGAACAATATTGAAATAATTGATGGAACCTGTCCGATTGTTCGCAAGATACAATCCGGTATCTCAGCTAAGTCAGCCGAAAAGGACGTGCGAATCCTGATCTTCGGGAAAAAGGGACATCCGGAAGTTGAAGGCCTTTATGGGCAATCTCCCGAAAAAAGCTTTGTTATAAGCTCTGTTGAAGAGGCCCGAAATACCCAGGTTGCCTCAATTCTGCATTTGTATTCTCAAACAACCATGGATACGGATGCCTTTGCTGCGGTTGTTTCCATTCTTGAAGGGAGGCTGCAGCAAGCAGGAGGTAGCCTTGTTGTGCACAACACGATTTGCGGTCATGTGTCGCACCGTCGGCCCGGCTTGAAGAAGTTTGCTTTGGAGAACGACATGGTTATTTTCGTGGGAGGAAAGCACAGCTCCAACGGCAAGGTGCTTTTTGAAGTATGCAGGGAAGCGAATCCACGCAGCTTTTATGTGGGTGAGCCTGAAGAGCTCGAAAAATCGTGGTTTAAGGATGTTGAAACAGTGGGTCTTACCGGTGCTACTTCAACCCCTCGCTGGCAGATTGATCTGGTTGCGGAAAGAATTAGGGGGTTTTGATTAGAATTAATCATAAATTAATTTTGAAATTGAAATCTATTCTGTTTTAATGCTATTTTTGTTCTGCGTTTCCGGTATAGGGAAACGATAATTTAGTACGTTAATCATTATTACATGGGAAAAATTAAGAAAATTGGAGTCCTAACCTCCGGAGGTGATGCTCCCGGCATGAATGCTGCAATTCGCGCGGTAGTTCGCACAGCGATCTTTCATGGCCTTGAAGTAGTAGGAATACGGCATGGCTATAATGGCATGATAAACGGCCATTTCAAAGATATGAAAACATATAGCGTCAGCGACATTTTAGCTAAGGGCGGTACTATTCTAAAAACCGCCAGAAGTGAAGAATTCCGAACAGTTGCCGGACGCAAGCTTGCTTATGCAAACCTCAAAAAGGAGAAAATCGATGCGGTTGTTGTTATCGGGGGAGACGGTTCTCTAACCGGAGCCAGAATGTTTTGCGACGAGTATTATGATATTCCTTTTGTTGGAATCCCCGGAAGTATCGACAATGATATTTTTGGTACCGATTATGCTATTGGTTATGATACAGCTCTGAATACCGTTATCGAAGCAGTTGACAAGATCAGGGACACCGCCAGCAGTCACAATCGCCTGTTCTTTATCGAGGTAATGGGTCGCGATGCCGGTTTTATTGCTATGCACAGCGGTATTGCCTGTGGTGCAGAAGCTATTTTTATTCCGGAAGTTAAAAACCAGGTCAGCGGATTGAAGGATTATCTTGAAAAAGGATTTAAAAGAAGAAAATCAAGCAACATCATAATTGTTGCCGAGGGTGATGATGAGGGCGGTGCCATGGAAATTGCCGAAAAGGTTAAAGACGATTTCAAGGAATACGATGTAAGAGTCTCGATACTAGGACATATTCAGCGTGGGGGATCACCTTCCGCCTACGACCGCGTTTCTGCCAGCAAATTCGGTTATTATGCCGTTGAGGCACTTCTCGACGACCAGAAAAGCGTGATGATCGGCTTTAAAAACGGGGAAATTGTTCATGTGCCTTTCTCAAAAATCATAAAGATGCATAAGGCCGTTGAGGCCCCGCTTATCAAAATGGCAGAAATTCTTTCGGTCTAAAATCCAATTAAAGTCCAGACCACTCCTTAAGGTGGCCTCAAAAGCGCAGTTCAGGAACGCGGTTTGCAACGTTCAGGTTCTGCGCTTCTGTGTTTTCCTTAAGCTTATTCTCTTTTAACATTTCACCTCCTTTTTTATATCTTTATCGGAACAAATTTTTCCATGGACAGCCCCGCTCAATTTGCCGATATCATCCTGCCTCTTCCGATTAGTCAGGTTTTCAGCTATGAGATACCTGAAAATCTAATGCCTTCGGTGCTGCCTGGAAAGCGTGTTATCGTGCAGTTCGGAGCCAGAAAATTATATACGGGACTTGTTCGGCGCACGCATAACATATCCCCCGAAATAAAAGAACTAAAGGCTATTCTGGAGGTACTGGATGAAGTACCGTTGGTGAGTGAGATTCAGATGAGATTCTGGGAGTGGATGGCAGGTTACTATATGTGTGCTCCTGGTGAGGTGTTCAAGGCGGCGCTGCCTACAGGCCTCAAGCTTGAAAGCGAGTCGAGGATTCTGCCAAACGATGAGTTTGATGCGGCTGAAATTAAAAAGGAGCAGCTGGAAGCGCTTTTCTATACCATCCGGAATAACCCGGGATTATCCATTCAGGAACTTTCTAAACTCAGCGGTAAGGCAAACCTGCTCTCCGATATCCGCAAGCTTATCGATTATGACGCGGTTTTTCTTGAGGAGAAACTGAGAGAGACCCTGCGGATTAAAAAGGAAAAGACAATTGCCATAGCCGGGCATCTTGAGAGCGAAGAGGATTTGCAGACTTGCCTGGATAAACTTGCAACTGCACCGAAACAGCAACAACTGTTGATGGAGATTATAAGACGCTCGCTCGACCCGGAAGGCAAGCCTCAAAAAGCAATAATCCCGCTTTCTGATATTACGGCAAACCACAGTAATGCCAGCGTCAAAGCGCTGATTGATAAAGATATATTGGTTAGGTCTGAGCGCGCTCTAAGTTCCGAGGAGAGCCGGTCCGGCGGAACGGTTAAACCGGCAGAGCTGAATCCGGCTCAGGGAAAGGCCATGGATTTTATTCATCAGCTATTTCAGGAAAGAGATGTGGTTCTGCTTCATGGTGTGACGTCAAGCGGCAAAACAGAGATTTATATTCATCTTATTCAGGAAATGATTTTGCAGAACCGACAGGTCCTTTACCTGCTGCCTGAAATAGCGCTTACCTCACAGATTGTGAATCGCTTGAGGAAAGTTTTTGGCGATCAGGTTGGAATCTACCATAGCCGGTTTTCCGATGGCGAGCGCGTTGAAGTGTACCGCAGAACTACAGGAAAGGCAGAAAACAGGTATAAGATTATTCTGGGAGTGCGCTCGGCACTGTTTCTTCCTTTTACCAACCTGGGACTGATTATTGTGGACGAGGAGCACGAAAACACCTACAAACAATTCGATCCGGCTCCCCGCTACAATGCCCGCGATTCGTCGATGGTGCTGGCAGCCCTGCATGGAGCAAAAGTGCTGCTTGGAACAGCCACTCCCTCCATTGAAACCTATGCAAATGCACTTTCCGGTAAATATGGAATGGTGAAACTTACGGAGCGTTTTAACAAAGTGCTGATGCCCGAAATACGGATTTCCGATATCAGGGATGCCCGCAAGAGAAAAGCCATGAAGTCGGTTTTTACCCCCTCCCTGATCGACGCTATTTACGAAACCGTTGCCGCCGGAAAACAGGTAATTCTGTTTCAGAACCGCCGGGGTTTCTCTTCCTATGTGATGGACGAGACCTGCGGTTGGATTCCGAAATGCAAAATCTGCGACGTGAGTCTTACCTATCATAAATTCAGGAACACTCTCGAATGTCATTATTGCGGATACACCCGCAAAGTGCCTCAAAGCTGCGAAGATTGCGGGAGCACCCGAATCACAAACAAAGGCTTCGGCACCGAGCTGGTGGAAGATGATATTGCCCTCATATTTCCTGGGATCCGGGTGGCCCGGCTGGATCTTGATACCAGTCGTACCCGTAACTCCTATGAAACAATTCTTGAATCGTTCGGGAAAGGGGAGGTGGATATTCTCGTGGGAACCCAAATGCTTTCAAAAGGTCTCGATTTCGAAAACGTTGCCCTGGTAGGGATACTGGATGCCGACCAGATGCTGAATTTTCCCGATTTCAGGGCTTTCGAACGCAGCTACCAGCTGATGGCCCAGGTAAGCGGGAGGGCGGGGCGAAAAGACAAGCAAGGGAAGGTTATTATCCAGACCACCGACCCCGGCCTGGCACTCATACACTATGTGCGGGAAAATGATTACGAGTCGATGTTCAGGGACCAAATCGCCGAGCGGCAGATATTCAATTACCCACCGTTTGTGAGAATGATACGGATAACCCTTAAACACAAGGAATTTCCTCCCTTACAAAAAGCTGCAAATGCACTGGCAGATCAAATGCGGATAGTTTTCGGCAAACGGGTACTCGGTCCGCAGCAACCATTGGTTGGGAGGATCAGTAATTATTACTTGTTGAATATTCTGTTAAAAGTGGAAAAGAAATCTTCATTTGAAAAGGCCAGAAAATTACTGTCGGATATCATAAGGGAAACATCCAACTCCGATATTTTTAATTCGGTGAGGATATTGGCTGATGTTGATCCGTATTAAAATGACTCCTAATCCCACCCACCCCCATTAAGATACCTTTTTCCATGAGCACAACAATATTTTGCTGATAGTGCAAAATACCCTCAAATTCAGCCTGTGTTCTTTCCGGTCTTTAAGCCATTTTGGACAGGCTGGTACCTGCTGATGTAATAAGTGTCTCTCTATATAATCTCATGGGTATTAAAGTATAGGAATTTAGTTAAAAATGCTTAAAAATACATCCCTGGTTTATTATTTACCTTTTTAATAAGTAAATTACATTCAGATTTTTAAACTGCATGTTATCCGAAACTATTTTTTTGAAAAGAGGTTTTTCGGGTTATTCGTTTTTCCTGAAAAAAACCAAACGTATCCACAATCGCAAATCCAAATCCTTGAATTATTCAGGATTGAAAATTTGCAGCCTTCTTATTGGTTTTGTCTTACTTTTTTCTTCATGCCGTGATCTTGTTCAGTCTGAGTTTCCTGCTTTTACTCCTGTTCCGGCAATCAATAGCATTTTAGCGGCTGACAGTTTGTTCAGGGTACATGTTTCCTTAGCCGGAAGAATAGATAGCAATCAGCTTGATTTAATTGATAATGCAGAGGTTGAGCTTTTTATTGATGGTCAGTTTAAAGAAACCCTGGACTATACCGGGCAGGGAATTTATTCTTCAACCACCATTGTTGAACCTCTTAAAAATTATGTGTGTGAGGTTGCAATTCCGGGTTTTCAAAAGCTATCCTGCAGGCAGTCTGTTCCCCAAGCTGCTAGGATTTCGGAAATTGTTCATATAAATCAGGCAGGCAAAGACCCGGAGGGGTTTACATATCCCGCCATTAAATTTACATTCAATAACAATCCGTTCGAAAAGCAATATTTTGAAGTCGCAATAAAAATGATTAAGCACGGCTACGAATTGCAACCCGATCTCACAACAATCACAGATCCTGTACTGCTAAACGAGGGACTCCCAATTGCCTTATTCAGCAACGAACTTATCGGAGGAGATAGTTACACAATGACTATAAATTATTTAACAGGAAGCGGGGGATCCAGCGGGACAAACCTGTATCCCTTACTTGTTGAACTTCGAACTTTAAGCTATGACTACTACAAATACGTTAGGCAGTTGTATTTATATGAAAAAGGACGAAGCCCTGATTTCGGGAGTGGTTTAACTGCTTTCCCACTTTATTCAAATATTGAAGGAGGATATGGGATTTTTGCAGGGTATTCTGCTGTAGTATCGGATACAATAAATCCAAATCAATTTTCAGGAAAAAAATGAGGAACCAAAAATGCGGTTTACTGGCACTGGCCCTTTTTAGTATTGCAAACTTACTTTACGGTCAAAACACGGTACGGATCTCCGGTTTTGTAAAAGACCTTTCCTCAGGTGAAGTGCTCATTGGAGCAAACATTATTGAAGCAGGAACCAGCCATGGAACTATATCGGATTATAATGGTTACTTCAGCATTCTAATTCCAAGTCCTGCAAAAATTCAGGTGTCATTTATTGGATACTCTTCTCAGATAATTTCAGATATACCTCTTAAAGATACTTTATTGATTATCCATCTCACTCCGGGAAGTGAGCTTGATGAGGTTATAGTTAAAGCCGGCAGAACACAGAAATTCAATGTGGCAAGCCTTAAAAACATTGAGCTACAGCAAATACCTGCACTTGGGGGGAAACCCGATGTTTTAAAAGCCATTCAACTGCTTCCGGGCATACAGTCGCAGAATGAAGGCTCCAGTTTATTGTTGGTGCGTGGTGGTGACCCCGGACAAAATCTTTATCTTATCGATAACTGTCCCTTAATCTATGTTAATCATTTAGGGGGATTCACATCGGTGTTTAATCCGGATATCATTAATAATATTCTTGTTTACAAAGGTGGATTTCCTGCCCGTTATGGAGGTAAAATCTCTTCTGTTGTGGATATTACCCAAAAGGAAGGAGATAAGTCGGGCCTAAAGGGATCTTTTGCGATTGGACTTACTGATGCTTCCTTTACCGTTGAGGGTCCTCTGAAAATGAAAAACACCAGTTTTATACTAACCGGCAGGAAAACAATGGTTGATGCTTTACTGGGTACCGCAAGCTTATTATCCAGGGAGGGAGGATTTATTGTTTCATATGGTTATCACGATATCAATGGTAAGTTCACATGGAAACCAAATGATTCCAATAGCATCCATATAAATTTTTATGAAGGAGACGATTATCTGAATTATTGGTCACATACTCCCAAATATGGCGAAACAGGGAAAAACCATTTTTTGAATATCTGGGGAAACCGTTTGATTGCTGCTGATTGGAAACGTTCAGTTTCTCCTAAGCTTTTTATTTCAAACAGTGTTTCATATAGTAATTATCGTCTTAGAGAAAAACAATCCGCCACCATAATAAACAACAACCTCAAAGAAAAACTTGAGCGCAGGTATTTAAACTCTGTGCAGGATTTGTTTTTTCAATCGGGATTAAAATACAGCGCCTCCGGAAACTGGACAATTGACGCAGGTTTGCAGACATCCTGGTTAATGCATATTCCAAATTACTCATCCTGGTCATCCCAAACCATCCAACCGAAGAAAGAAAAGCTCAATGCTCTGGAAACGAATTTATTTTTTGATAATACTATTCTACTTCCCGGAGGTTTTAGTCTAAATCCCGGTATCCGTTTTTCAAATTACTTTATTAAGGATTACAGCAAATCTACCCTTGAACCCAGACTTAATGTGAGTCTGGATGTTAATCCAAACCACGCTCTGAATTTAAGTTACATGAGAGTGAGTCAAAGCTCTCACCTTATTTTTACTACCGGAAATATTATGAACAACGAAGTGTGGATCCCGGCAGACAAACAAGTGCCTGTAGCCAGTTCTGATCAGTTTTCTCTTGGGTGGAACGGAAATTTTAAGGAAAACATGTTTACAGCCGAGCTAAGCCTTTATTACAGAAGAATGCAGAAGCTATCAACCTATAAAGAAGGATATAGGAGTCTGATGGGAGACGAGAACTGGCGTTCAAAGATTGAATCCGGTGGTAAGGGTGAAGCGATGGGAGCTGAGTTTCTGGTTAGAAAGAATCTGGGCAAATGGACCGGCTTTGCAGCTTATACCCTTTCTAATGCTACGAGGCAATATCCCGGGATAAACAACGGAAAGGAATATTTATTTGACTATGACCGGCTTCACGTTTTTTCGGCCAATGCGAGTTATAAGATGAACGAAAAAATCAGTTTTAGTTTGTCATGGATATTCCAATCGGGCTTGCCTTATACACCCCCCATCGGACGCCAGTTAGTTCCTTCACTGCAACCCAATGAAAATGGGGATTATTTTTATTATGATGCCTTAATTTACGGAGAGAGAAACAGCGACAGAATGAAAGATTACCACAGGCTTGATCTTGGGATGAGCTATTCAACATTAACGAAGAAAAACAAGCGCAGGGCCGTTTGGAGTTTCTCAGTTTATAATGCATACAACCGAAAAAATCCCAATTACTATTACTTTAATACCAATAGTACCGGAGAAATAATTTTGCCCGAAATAGGCATGCCCTATAAGCCCGTTTCACTTTATCAGATGAGTCTTTTTCCAATTATTCCGAGCTTCTCCTATAAGGTTTTTTTTGATACAAAACCCTTAGGGGAAAATCCTCATACAAAAACCTTCAAGCAAAAGTTCTCCGACTGGCTCTATCAGGTGAACTAGTATAGCAGTTTAAACAATTACTAGATGAATCAGCGAAATATCCATATTATTCCAGCATCATGAAAAGATCAATATTGGCACTTTTATTTTCAGTCGTTTTTTTATTCAGTGCATTATGTCAGGATTCATACATTAAGAACCGATTGAATTTTAAACTTGCATATTCCAGGTATAACAACGGCTGGCATTCAGGAATGTCTTCAGAGTCACTAAGAATGGGTAATTATCGTTTGGAAGCGAATTATGGAGTTGCCAAGCATATTGAAATGGGAATCTACACAGGTTTCTCTTATTATCAATCAATGACTGGTTATTGGTCATATGGTATCAATGCGAATTATCATCTTCTGCCATTTATAATAGATTCGGATAATTTCAGATTCGATTTGTATTTTGCCGGAAAGTTTGGTGGATGGACTTCTTATTATACTCTTAATAATACTTTTGCTTCTAATGACTATTCTCATCGTTCGCCACATAAACTCGAATACGGATTTGGCCCCGGTGTTTCATTTTACCTCTGGAAGCATCTGGGTATATTTACCGAGTATTGTTATGGGAAATACTATTATAAAGAGAATAGTAATTTACGATATGGACTGACGTTGAAGTTTTAGGGGTATTGTAAAATAAAAAGGCTACTTATATTTTTCATAAATAAAATCGAAGTCCCTGTTGTTGTGTAAAATTTTAAAAGCGTTTTTAATTGCATAGTAGGCAATCATGCAATGGTTATAAAAGCAGCATCAGGAGCCGATGCAGTCCAGGTGGTTTATTACATAAGTTGCAAGTGAGTGGTATTAAAGCATGTTAGTTCGGTAAAAGGGTAGACAAGTCAGGAAAAAACTTACAATTCTTGACATTTGTACCAATAATTGGTATCTTTGAAAAAAAACGAATTATGGATAGAAATACTTCAATATCAATAGGAGACTATTTTGACAGTTTTATTAAAAGCAGAATATCTACTGGGCGATACAAAAATGCAAGTGAAGTTGTTCGGGCTGGATTAAGGCTTCTAGAAGAAGAAGAAAATAAGATTATGGCGTTAAGAGCCGCTATACAAGAAGGTATTGAAAGCGGAATTGCTCAAAATTTTGATCCGGATACACATTTGAGTAAATTAAAAACTAATAAAAACTTGAATGTCTAATTTTAAGTTTACAAATAAAGCTCTTTTTGACTTAACTCAGATTTGGAATTACACCTTGAAGAAGTGGTCGGAAGGCCAAGCAGACAGATACTATCATATGCTTATTGATAATTGCAAAGAGGTTGCATGTAACCCGGATTTAGGAAGAAATTATTCTGAAGTAATTACAAATTTGTTGGGATTTAAAGCAGGCAGACACATTATTTTTTACCGTAAGATTTCAGATGACGAAATAGAAATCACAAGAATTCTGCATGAGCAAATGGATATTGAGAATAGACTAAAAGATAAATAACCGCACATATAAATAGAACTTAATTTGGCCTGAAAGGCCTGACATTAAGTCCCTGTTGAACTAAATCCCAGCTAAATCTTCTGGACTTTATCTCAAACCATAAGGAATCCGTTTCTTTATCACAACAATAACTTTCTGATAATTTGAAAGATTTCCTAATATTTGATAAAGTCTGTATCTTTGGACTATGACCAAGCCAGAATTTGATAAGGATAAATTGATTAAGCACTGGATTGAAAGCTCTGATGAGGATTTCGAGACTATGATGGTTTTATTTGAATCAAAGAAATATTCCTGGGCTTTGTTTGTCGGCCACCTAATGGTAGAGAAATTACTGAAAGCGCTATTTGTTAAGGTAAATGGGGATCATCCACCTTTAATTCATAATCTATACAGACTTGCTGAGCTAAGTAAAATTGATTTAACTGACGAGCAATCAGACATGCTTGATAAGATTACCACCTTTAATATTAATGCCAGGTATGAAGATTTTAAAAAGGAATTTTCTTCATTGTGTACTTTTGATTTTACAAAAAACTGGATTGAAAAAATTAACATAATGAGGTCATGGATAAAAATGATGCTTTAAAAATTGCCGGTGATTATGCTGTTGAACTGAATGCGAATTTTAATTCCATAAGAATAATTCTCTTTGGTTCATATGCGAAAGGGAATTTTAATGATGATAGTGATATTGATATAGCTGTTATTTTCAAAGATTATAAAAGTTTTCCCGACATGCAGTTTGAATTAATGAAACTCAGACGAAAAGTTGATAGCCGGATTGAACCCCATCCATTTAGAGAAAGTGAGTTTGATACATCGAACCCGGTTGTAAATGAGATTATTAAATATGGAAAAGAACTCTAATAGCAATAGTTTATCTGGTTAAAAATAACGCAATTCAAATTCCGTAATCCATCTTAAATGTTCGAAAACACCGATATCGACAAACTCTTCAAGAAGTTCAGAAAGCAAAAAGTTTTAATTATTGGCGATGTAATGATCGACACCTACCTCTGGGGCAGGGTGGATCGCATTTCACCTGAAGCGCCCGTTCCGGTTTTATCAAATATTCATACCGAAAAGCGCCTTGGGGGTGCGGCCAATGTAGCCCTTAACATAAAAGCCATGGGTGCGGTTCCTATTTTGTGCTCCGTAATCGGCGACGATGAAAGGGGCAAGGAGTTTATTGAACTGATGAACTGCCAGAACCTTACAGACATTGGAATCATTATCGACTCAAAAAGAATTACTACCCAAAAAACCCGCGTGATTAGCGGCAACCAACATTTGTTGAGGCTGGATGAGGAGCAGGACGATTATATCAACCCAGAACCCGAGAAACGGATTATTGATATTGTTGAGAATATGCTCACCGAAGGTAAAATCGACTCCATCATTTTCCAGGACTACGATAAGGGAGTGATCACCCCTAAGATCATAGCGGAGGTTGTCAAGGTGGCTAACAAGCAGAAAGTTCCTGTGCTTGTTGATCCCAAAAAGAGGAATTTCTTAGCCTATGAAAAGGTGTCGCTCTTCAAACCGAATTTTAAAGAGCTTAATCAGGGCTTGAAAGCCGAGATCGACAAGCACGATCTGGAGAGTATTGCCAGTGCCATGGAAAACCTTCGTAAATCGAGAAATCACAAGATGGTGATGGTCACCCTTTCCGAACTCGGGATTATGATTAACGACAAGAACAGCTATCATCATCTTTCTGCCGAGATACGGGACATTGCAGATGTTTCGGGCGCGGGCGACTCGGTAATAAGCCTGGCTTGCCTTTGTCTGGCAGCTGGACTATCCCCTGTAGAGATTGCGGCGCTCTCGAATCTTGCCGGGGGGCAGGTCTGCGAAAGGGCAGGGGTTGTTCCTGTCGACAGGCTACAGCTCATGGAAGAATTCAAGGCCTTTATTCTTGAAAAAGATTAAATCAAACTTTTAATTACCTCATTTCCAATCGTAAGGAGTTTCCTGATAAACATAATAATTCAACCAGTTGGAGAACAGCAGGTTCGCATGAGCTCTCCATCGGATAACAGGTTGATTTTTCGGGTTGTTATCGGGGAAATAATTCTCGGGTACTTCAATAGCCAGACCTCTTGATACATCCCTGTCGTACTCGTTTTTAAGGGTGAGGGGATTGTACTCGAGATGCCCTGAAATAAAAATCTGCCGACCGTCTTTCGATACTACGATGTTTGACCCAACCTTGTCGGAATAAGCCAATACGAAAAGATCCGGATGGTTTTGAAGATCGTTGAGATGGTTTTCGGTGTGCCGGGAATGGGGTGCCGGGAAAATATCGTCGAAACCCCTGACCAGCGGCACTTTTGGGTCGGTGATGTTATGATCGAAAACTCCAAATGCCTTTTTCTTCAGGGGATATTTTTGTATGCCGTAATGATAGAACAATCCTGCCTGAGCTCCCCAGCATATATGGAGGGTGCTGGTAACATTGGTTTTGCTCCATTCCAGAACCTCGCAAAGGGATTTCCAGTAATCGACTTCTTCAAATTCGAGAAGTTCTACCGGTGCCCCTGTGATTATCAAGCCGTCGTATTTCTTGTGCCTGATCTGGTCAAAGGTTTTGTAAAACACCTGGAGATGCTCGCGGGGAGTGTTTTTCGATTCGTGCTCATCCATATAAAACAGGTCCAGTTCCAACTGAAGTGATGTGTTGGAAAGGGTGCGTATGAGATCGGTTTCCGTAACGATTTTTACAGGCATCAGGTTGAGCAGTGCAATGCGCAGGGGGCGGATATCCTGTTTTTCAGCCCGCTCTTCTTCCATGATAAAGATATTCTCATTCTTTAACTCTACAATTGCGGGGAGGTTATTGGGGACGTTTATGGGCATTTCGGTATGTTTTCTATTTTCATAAAAAATGAACGCCGCAAAGGTACACAAAGTTTAAAAATATCTTCAATTTGTGGTTTGTGAAGTTGAAACATCAGGTTATGGCGGATGGCATTTTTAATCCCTGAAATTTGTGATGGTGCGAATCATAGCGTACAAATCCCCTCTCCCTAAAAGCAATAGCTCAAATGAACATACCATTCGATAAAAATGTTAGGGGGCTTGAGAAAAGCAGTTTTTTATTTCGCATGTGATGCTTACTTTTATCTGAAACAATAATTGAGAATACTATGAAATTCGAAACCAAAGCCATTTGGGTGGGACAAGAGGCTGATGAGACCACGGGAGCAACAATTGTCCCCATTTACCAAACATCAACCTTCACGCAGTCGGAAGTCAATAAACACAAAGGATACGAATATTCAAGGGTGGCAAATCCAACACGTACCGCCCTGGATGTTTGCCTTGCAAGTCTTGAGGAAGGTAAACACGGGCTCACGTTCTCATCCGGACTCGCCGCCGAACACGCCGTGCTCTCTGTTCTTCGTCCAGACGACCATGTAATCGTGCCCATCGATATGTATGGTGGCACCTATCGTCTTATCAAAGAAGTTCTTGAGCCCTACAACATTCAGTTTACTTTTGTCGATTTCACCCGACTGGATGAAATTGAAAGTGCATTCCTTCCAAACACGAAGCTTGTATGGATCGAAACTCCTACAAACCCGGTCCTTAAGATTTTCGATATTTCGGCAATTGCGCTAATCAGCCATAACCATAATGCCATTGTGGTTGTCGATAACACCTTTGCAACCCCATATTTCCAAAAGCCATTGCTCCTGGGAGCCGACATCGTGATCCACAGCACAACCAAATACATCAACGGTCATTCGGATGTTATCGGGGGAGCGGTTATCCTGAACGATAAAATTTTATACGACAAGATATTCCTCATTCAGAAAACCGTTGGTGCTGTGCCCTCACCCTTCGATTCATGGCTTACCCTCAGGGGTGTAAAAACCCTTGCTATCAGGATGAAGCAACATGAGCAGAACGCTTTTGCTGTGGCTCAGCTTCTGCAAACACTTCCAAATGTAGAAAAAGTGTTTTTCCCCGGTCTTGCAGACCATCCCGGTCATGAAATTGCCAAAAAGCAGATGACGGGTTTTGGCGGACTCGTATCGTTCCAGATAAAAGGCGGGCTTGATGAGGCTAATATTTTCTTCAAAAAATTAAAGGTTTTCCAGCTGGCGGATAGTCTCGGGGGAGTGGAATCGCTGGCAAATTATTCGGCCCTTATGACACATGAATCGTTTCCCCACGACCTCAGGCAGAAAATCGGTGTTACCGACAATCTTATCCGCTTGTCGATCGGGATCGAACATATCGATGATTTATTGGAAGACCTCAGGAATGGACTAAGTTGACGATTGAGACTTCAGAATAATTGGAATGAATTCATTTCAAATTCTCTTTATTCCTATTTTGACAGAACTATTTTCTTTGCCTGACTGTTATGAAATCCTGCGTGACAGTCCCAAAACCTTTTTTAGTATTTTTATATCCCGTCTGCCAGAGAGCGAAAAACTACTGAAAGAAAAACATATCTTTGGCCATTATTTTTTTGAATTGATTGAGGCGCGCCAAAAAGTATGAAGTTATTACTGAGCAGACCTGGTCTTTCAGACTTTGTGTATTACTTATAAAACAATTAGTTAACATGGAATTGAATCACGAAGTAGTTTTCTTCATAGCTTTTACCGTTTTTATTGTCTCGGTTCTTTTAGTCGATCTTTTATTGATAGGCCGCAAGCGCCATGTGCTCTCAACCATGGAAGCTGCTGTTTGGACAGGGGTTTGGGTTAGTTTTGCCATTGGATTCTACTTTCTCATTCTCCATTTTGGGGATATGCTTCACGATATTCGTTCCTTTTCCGACTTGCAGGCAGTTGCTGCCAAATTCGCCCCACACCTGAAATTCGCAAACGAAGATCTGACTCAGGGTCTTATTCAATACCGGAAAAATATGGCCACCGAGTATATCACCGGTTATCTTATCGAATATACGCTTTCTCTGGATAATGTTTTTGTGATCCTAATGATTCTAACCGGTTTTTCTGTACCCGAAAAGAATTACAAAACGGTTCTTTTCTGGGGAATTCTCGGCGCAATTATCATGCGTTTTATATTTATCTTCCTGGGTGCTGCAATGGTTCAGAAATTCCAGTGGACGCTTATTCTCTTCGGAGCTTTTCTGATTTACAGCGGAGTTAAAATCTATATCGAAAGAAACAAGGAACAGAAAATAGAGGTCGACAAACATCCTATCGTAAGGGTTTTATCGAAATGGTTTAGGATTTATCCCAAATTCGAAGGGAATAAATTTATTCACAAAGAAAACAAGGTTTATTATATCACCCCGCTGTTAATTGTGCTTGTTGTTATTGAGTTCACCGACTTAATCTTTGCATTCGACAGTATACCTGCAATATTCTCGGTTACCCGTGACCCTTATATTGTTTTCTTTTCCAACATATTTGCGATCATCGGTTTGCGGTCTTTGTTCTTTCTGGTAATTAAGATATTTTATCTGTTTACCTATCTTAAGGAGGGGATTTCAGTTCTTCTGATCTTTATCGGATTGAAACTGGTGTTTCATCATTTCCTCGACGACATCGGGTACAAGAGCGTTTACTCGCTGTATTTCATTCTGGCGGTTTTGGTAGGAAGTATCGTTCTTTCTCTTCTATTTCCGAGAAAAAAGAAAGTGTTGCATTAGCGTCCAGGTTTCTTAAATTTGCTATTACTCTGAGGTCCTCTGTGCCTCCTTCGTGAACCTTTGTGTAACATTCATTACAAATAAGGTTTAGGAGAAGGCATATAGTTTCTCAGAAAAAAGATTAACTTCTTTTCACAATACTCCATCCCCCTTTTAATCCGAAGATAAACCAGGTAAGACTTACCGTACCAAGCGCAAAGAGGGTGTCGCCAATTACTCTCAACCATTTGAAGGTGTGGATATGGGGTTGTTGAATAAACTTTGCAGAATGGCAAAGGAAATTACCATAACAGATGTGAAGCCGATCCATAGTTTTTTTGTTGTCATAGAGTTTCTTTTAAATAAATTGATAATTAGGTTTTTCAACGATTTACTTCGACAAATATATATTATTATTTATAAAACGACAAAAAGGTCTTTTAGTAAATACGAATTTATTTTATCTTTGTCGAACTTCTGGGATTTAATAATAAGAACATTGTTTAACAAGGAAACGGAATACGCGCTAAGGGGCATGGTTTATATTCAGGTACAGAATATGAAGGACCGAAGACCCGGGATTGCCGAAATTTCAACAGAAATTGAAGCACCTCATTTTTTTACTGCCAAAATTCTGCAACGGCTCGTTAAGATGGGATTTGTTAATTCAGCCAAAGGAAAGGGGGGAGGCTTTTATTTCGATGCTGACAAACCGGAGTTGCCTCTCAAAGACATTATTGTTGCCACCGAGGGGGGCAAGATTTTTACCGGCTGTGGGTTTGGTATGAAGCATTGTAGCGAGTCCAACCCCTGTCCTTTGCATACACAATATGCAACGATTCGGAATGAAATCGCCAAACTGGTTACTGAGGAAACCGTTCAAAGTCTTGCCAGAAAAACACTGGAAGGTAAAGGTGGAAGTTCTTATCTGGGGATATAGATTGGCGGGGCAAAACCTGCAAACATATCCTCTTCTCCCGGAAAATCAGAAGTACTGCCCGATTGTGCCGTTTATCATTATCTTGAAAATGTTGATATGATACCACATCTTTGCATAAAAATATAGAAGAATTGTTAAACCAAGGGTGAATGTGAGGAGCAATCCTAGAGATCTTCCTGCCAGAGAATTTCCTGACTTAATAAATCTAACTGACGCTTTTGTTACCCAATCCTCCAGCTTCAGAAACAGAGGGTAGAATATTACCACAATAATACCCATTCCCATCAGAGTAAATGACAGCGGTTTATAACTATTTTTGTAGCTTATCATGTAATCGCTGATTGCGCTGGTAAGCAGGCTGGCTGTTAGAATGGTCAGGGTTGTGACAACAAATCTGAATAAAAAACGATACATTGGATGCGTATTTATTTGCTTTGCCAAAAATATCGTTTTAATTTTATTTTATTTTTAAAAAACAGTAGGGATAGCAAAAAAGCGAACCAAATTATTTCGGATGAAAACGCCAAGGTAAAAAAGTAGTCGTAAAGTTAAAAACCACTTAAAACAAAGCGCATGAAACGAAGGGATTTTATTAGAGCAACGGCACTTTCGGTTCCGTTGGCAGGTATGTTTCCGGCCGAGCTTCTTTCGATTGAACGTGAAATCAATGCCGGAAAGATTGAGAAAAGGTCTCTTGGAAAAACGGGGGTGAAGCTCTCTATGATTGGATTTGGCGGTATTGTGGTAATGGATGCAACACCCGACCAAGCTGCAGCCCGCGTTAAAGAAGCCATTGATTATGGGGTAAATTATTTTGATGTTGCTCCATCCTATGGAAATGCCGAGCAAATGCTGGGCCCCGCTCTCGAACCCTATCGAAAGGATGTTTTTCTTGCATGCAAAACTGGGGAACGAGGAAGGGAAGGCTCAAGAAGGGAATTGGAACAGTCGCTTCGAAACCTCCGCACCGACCATTTCGACCTTTATCAACTTCATGCGGTTACCTCTATGCAGGATGTAGACGAAATATTTGGCCAGAATGGAGCGATTGAGACTTTTCTGGAAGCCCGAAATGAGGGTAAAGTACGGTTTCTGGGTTTTTCAGCCCATTCCGTTGAAGCAGCCCTCGAACTGATGAACCGGTTTGAATTCGACACGATTCTATTCCCCTTCAATTATGCCACCTGGCATGCAGGGAACTTCGGACCGCAGGTAATGGAGAAAGCCAAAGAAAAGGGGATGGGAATCCTCGCCCTTAAGGCTATGGCAAAGCAGCCATGGTTGGAGGGAGCTACAAAAACTGTGGCCAAAACATGGTACGAGCCTTTCTCGGAGCCCGAAGACGCAAACAAGGGGCTTCGCTTTACCCTTAGCCACCCGGTTACCGCAGCCATACCACCGGGGGATGAGAAACTGTTTTCACTTGCTTTGCGACTAGCTTTGGATTTTAAGCCGCTGAATGCAGGAGAAGTGGAAGAAATGAAGACTATGGGGCATCATGCCAAACCGCTGTTCCGTTACCCTATGCAGGGATAATTTTGGTTCCCGGGACTTTTGGTATTGTCGACCAGGATTTATACCAAATTGGAAAGATATCGAAATAGTAAACAAAGACAGGGAATGATCTTATTCTCTGTCTTTGTTTTTTGGCAGTTATCTGCGAAGAATCAGGGATTTGCCTGAATGGAGTATTTTTCAGTTGGTGTATGGGCCTCCGTCATTAACTTCAACATTTCATTTACACGGTCGGGAAATTTTTCCGCCAGATTATTTTGTTCCTTGGGATCTTCCTTGAGGTTGTAAAGTTCCATGGTGATTTTATCTGCACTTTTCACATCGTACCGTATCAACTTCCAATCGTCCTTCAGCACGGCCAGCCTTCCGTTCATCTCATAAAACTCCCAGTACAGGTAATCATGGTCTTTCTGGGTGTCAGAACCCAGAATCTCGGGTAGGAATGAAATGCCATCGGTTTTTTCAGGGATTTCGATTCCTGCAATCTCCGCAAAAGTAGGCAACACATCCCAAAAAGCAGAGATGTGGTCGGTTGACGATCCTGCCTGAATTTTTCCCGGCCAGCTGGCGATCATGGGCACACGAATTCCCCCCTCGTACATGTCGCGTTTGTAACCTCTCAAGCCCCCGTTACTGCCAAAGAAATCAGGATCGGCGCCTGCTTCCCGATGAGGACCATTGTCGGAAGTGAAAACAATAATCGTATTCTCTGTCAACCCCAGCTCGTTAACCAACTCCATAATCTCGCCCACATACAGGTCAAGCCTGCTAACCATAGCGGCAAATGCAGCCTTGGGAGTGGGCTGAGGAGCATATCCCTGGATTGAAAAGTCGGGAGATCCGTAATCATTACCCTCATGAACATTTTGTGGGTTACCTCCAAAAGGAGTCTCCTCAAAAACCCCTTTATACTTTTGGAGTAAACTGTCGTCTGGCACCAACAACTCCGCATGAGGCAACGCACACGGCACATAGAGGAAAAATGATGTGTCTTTATTTGCCTTTATAAAGTCAAGTACACGTGCCTGAATCACGTCCGGGGCATAGGTAACTTTATGGGTCCAGTCGTTGCCCCCGAGCATAAACTTATGTTCGTTCTCCCATAGATAAGTTGGATAATACCTGTGTGCATTTCTCTGGCAAAGCGGTCCGAAATACTGGTCGAAGCCCTGTTTGTTCGGACTCCCTTCGGTATCGGCCATTCCAAGACCCCATTTTCCAAACGCACCGGTCACATATCCTTGTGTTTTTAAAACCTCGGCAATAGTAAGGGCTTCAGCAGGGATGGGCTCCTGACCCTCGGGCTGAATCTCTGTATTTCCCCTGATATATGTGTGCCCGGTATGCAATCCCGTTAACAACGAAGACCGCGAAGGCGCACAAACCGTTGACCCGGAGTAATGCCTCGTAAAAAGCATGCCTTGAGCCGCAAGTTTGTCGATATTTGGGGTTTTGATCTTTTCCTGCCCGTAACACCCCAGGTCGCCATACCCCAAATCGTCGGTAAGTATGTATATAATATTTGGCTTCGCGGGAATCGATGCGTTAGAGTCCAGGCGTGTTTTGGAATGGGAACAGGCACCCAGGGATGCGGCCAGGGTTAATGCGGGCATGAAAAATTGGTTTGCCTTCATAATTTAGGTTTTAAACCCTTAGGGTTGGTTTTGAGTTGTTGAAGATACAGATTTTAAAAAAAATCAACCACGATTTTTAACTTGAAATTAGCAAAATCCATATCTTTAAAATCTGAAGAGTCATTAACCTCTTTAAAGGCCCCAGATAAACCTAAATTTGAAATTCTTTGCGGCGCAGCGTTTTCTTGTCTGGTAATTACTGTTCTTAGTGCAAAACCAGTCGCGTCAGTTCCCTTCCATCTTCGGATATTCCTTCCAGGATATACATGCCTGGGATATAGCCTGAAAGATCCAACTCAAAAAGGGAGGGTGGATTTTCGATTTCCCGGATCGGTTTGCCGTGTACATCCCTAATTCTCAGGATTTTAAGTTCCCCTTCAGAGCAAATCCGGACCTGCGATGAGGCTGGGTTTGGGTAAACACGTAAACCTGCTGTTTGCTTCGTGGGGATGCTTTCAATTTCGATAACCGGAACCGTTTGACTGATTTTAAGCTTTGGCAGGAGCTTCAGAACCCACTCCGAATATTGCACTCCACTTGGATGAAGTCCATCGTTGGCTACTAGTTGGGAATTGATAAGTCCTTGTCGGGAAATGCCGGTGATATCGGTATAGCTGATTTTATAAAATGCGGCAACTTTTTTGTTGATGGCGTTGTAGGCATCAATTTCCTGACTGATGGTCGGGCTTCCTCCACCAAAGGGCGTGTAAGCATAATCGGGGATGGATAGCATGAAAACCCTGCTGACATCATTGTTTACGATCGCCAGTGCGCGTTCGGTAATTTCTTTCAGGTCGGGTTCATAGCTTGATATGGCGATTCCCTGATATTGGTTATTGACGCCGATAAGAATCGAGACGAGGTTGTAGTCTTTATCCGGGTTGAGTTTTGTTTCAATCCCTTGAAGGAGGTTTTTGGTGGTCCATCCGGTAGTTGCAATATAATCAGGGTCATCTGCCATCACTCCTTTCAGTCTGAGCTGCGCAACAAACTGGTGTGGCCATCGCTCGCTTAAGCCAACGCTTTGTCCAATTGTGTATGAATCGCCCAAAGCCAGCATTCTCACTTCAGGGTCAATGGTAATGGCCTGGCTGAAGAGTTGCAGGTTCAGGCAGAAGAGAACAAGGGTTGGAACAATTTTTCGCATGTAGCTGCAATTTTCTATTTTTTAACAAGCTTTACAGGTGCAATTCCTTGTTCAGAGTCAATATGTATGAAATAGATGCCCGGTGAAAAATCACGAAAATCAAGTTGGAAAGAGTTTTCGCCACTGAATTGGAATGTGCGGAGAACGGTTCCATCCATGCTGATTATCCGGGCGTTTCGATTCAATGCATCCACCGGCAATTGAATAGTTGCAAAATCACTTACAGGATTTGGATATAATAGCAATTCCGTACTTTTTGAATTATACTCAGAGGAGGTAATTGTTTGGTCGGTCATCATGATTGCATAGGCGTCGTAAAAGGCAACAGGTGTCATCAGGAAAGATTGGGCAAGAATGGGGTTCATGTCCGCGGGTTTTTGAAAAAGACCGGTTAAAAGAATTTTGTTCTCCCCACCCAGACTCAGGGCTAAGCATCTTTCTTCTCCCAGTCCACCCGCCTGGCCAGACCAGATATATGAGCCGGTGGGTGACAGTTTTATCAGAAATATATCAGTGTCGTCGGAAGGTGTTGTAAGAACTGACTTTCCGGCCTCGGGATTGCAATCAATGGTTCCCCTGAACTGACCCGCCAGAAAGATTTCGCCGTTTTTTGAAATTTTAAGACCGTGAGGTTCTATGTAATCAAATTCATTAACAAAATGTTTTGCCCAAACAAAACTACCGTCTGACTTGTAATGGGCAAGAGCGAAATCGGAATACCCTTCTTCGTTGGGCTCAATCACATAGCCGTTGCCATTTTTATCAAGGTCAAGGGTGGTAAAGAACTCTGCATTTGTATAGATATTTCCCAGGCTGTCTGTATCAAGTGCATAAATAGCAGGACTGCCTTCATCGGAACTGATATGTTTCACCCAGATGAAGTTTGCCCGGGTGTCAATTTTAAGGATAAAACTATCATCATATCCGGCGGAGGTGAGAGTGCTTCCGGCGGTGTTGTCGGCAAAATCGACTGTTCCGCGGAATTCGCCTCCTGCAATAACATTATTCGCTGTATCAATAGCAAGAGCTGTTACCTGCTCACCTGATTCGTTTCCAAAAGTTTTAATCCACAAACGATTGCCACTTCGGCTTAGTTTAAGAATAAAGGCATCATCGGCACCCTTGGAGGTAACTAAATTTTCTTCGAGGGGATCAGAATTAAAATCGATTGTTTTTGCAAAACTGCCGGCGATTATCGGGTTATCTACATCGTCAAGAACTATACTTGAGACAAAGTCATCACCCAGACCCGGAAAAACTTTAAACCATTCAGTATCCCCTGTGCTATTTAACTTCACTATAAAAATGTCACCACTGCCTTTACTTTCGAAATTGGCTGAAGTATCATTGCTCGTGGAAAGATTTGTTTTCCATGAGAAAATCCCGGTAAGATAAATATTGTCGTCGCTGTCTATTGCCATTGCAGTTAACTCCTCCCAGTTTAGTCCCCCCATCCGGGCTGCCCAGATCAGGTTGGAGTTGACATCCAACTTTTGGATGAAAATATCGGCATCTCCTGCACTGGTAAGTCTGTATTCATTTTCACCGGGATCAAAATCCGGCGAACCCCAAAAAATGCCTGCATGAACAACATCATTGTTACTATCCATTCCGATACATCTTCCTTCATTTACAGACTCTTGTCCAACACCTACTGCCCAGTTAAATTCCTGAGCGTGGTTAGCTGTCATTTGAAAAATCATTAGAAGGAGGATCGGGGATATTTTTTTTAGCCGTTTCATAATGAACTTTTATTTGATTTTTGATTCATAGCACCTGCGCAAGTCTTACTGGTCCGTAATTATTTGAAATAGCAACAATTAACAGCGATTAATCATAATAGCAATCGTATGTCAAGAGTTTCAGGAATTCTGAATTACCGCCGTCCCTAAGAAGGGTTTGCTCAAGTATATAGTTGTGCTCATTGACCTGGTATTGATATTCGTAAGTATAGGTTCCATTCAATCCCCCGTTAAGATAAGCTGGAACGGTGAGTTTTGAAGGAGCGTAGAGATTTGACTTAACGAGTTCCGGGTTTACCACTACTTTGATCGAAGGCTGGAAAAAGCTTGTAAGTTCGTATTTCTCATAATAGGTCATTTTATCGTCATAATTGAAGTATTTCCATTCAATCAACTGGGAATTGGAATCATAAAAATACTGTATCTGATAATTGTCGTAAAAGCTTCCCTGGCTATAATCCTCATTGTCATAATAGGTTTCAGTCTCAAGAAGACCGTTAGAGTCATATTCATAATAAATGGTACCCTTAAGTCCAAAAGGTTCTTCTTCAACATTGGTGGGGAGGTAAACGTTGGCGGAATCAATCACATCAAATGAATTTCCATAGTTGGTGTAATAATATACGGTAAGGCTCGAAAAATCACCGGGTCCGTATACATAGAAATCCCCTATGTAATGAAACACACTGTCGATTCTGAGTCCGGCAATAGATGCCGGGGAATAGCGATAGCTGTAGGTATTGGTAATAACAGAGCTTAGCGGGTCGTGCTCATAATAGAAGTCAAGAATACTTGGGGATTCTTCCAGATAGAAATAGCTGAAAAGTGGTGCCGCCTTATTATTCAAGATGTTTTTCAGGTAGCATCCATCACCAGTTGTCACAGGGGATTTGTCCGGGTTGGGAGTTTCATCTTCAGAACATGCTGTGGGAAAAAACGCTAAACTGATGCTGAAAACGAGGAGTTTGATGGTTTTCATCGGATGAGCCATATTAAGTTTATAATATTGAGCCTGCTGGCGCAATGTTGTATTGGGATTTGTTTCAAAGCAATTCCTTGGTTATACAGAATAAAAACATATTTATATCTGAAAATGTTTTGTTGAAGAGAATAATTTAAACAATTTGTTTATTTGATTGAGCTTAGGCCTTAAAGGAGGGACTTGATGCAGAGTTTGGTGGCAATAAAAAACCTCCTGATTTCAGGAGGTTTTATTACAATTATTAATATGCAGCAAGTTCTGGTTAATCTTTCTTTTGATAATATGTGCTCTTGATTAGAGTTACAAATGTTTTCAATTTTAAAGGCAGGAATCGTTAACCATACCGGGTGTGCCACGATCACCAGTGTTAAAAGCCGAGGTGGATATGCACCATGAGGTTCCCGAGGCGGCATCGGCGGCATTGAGGTTTGCCGGGTTTAGAGAGATGGATGCACCTGCCTGGAATGTGAAATCCGGACCTCCGTAATTGACTGAGAAAATCAGGGCTCCGGGAGTCCCTTCGGAATCTTTATTGAAAATTGACAAAACAGCCCCGGTGTTGGGCAGTACAATCGCAGAGCCGTAAATGTAATGGTTGGGAGCATCTGTGGAAGTGGCTGCGCGTTCCAATATGAAGTAATTTCCGGGCAGAAGCTCAATGCTTTCCCCAATGGTATGCCTGTTGGTTGTCTCTCTTACCAGCACGAGATCTTGGAGATTTATGGCATGATCGGAGTTGTTGTAGATCTCAATCCATTCCCCTTCAGTGTCTGAAAGGGCAGAGGGATCGGACATGATTTCCGTAATAAGCAATTCACCAAAAGCCACTGTGCCAAGCTCTGTGATCTCATCATCATCGTCGTCGTCATTCTCCTGCTGATCCAAAATTTCCACTATTTCTACAGGGATCTCTGTTTCATCCAAAAGGATCTGAAACACAGCGTTTCCGGCATCCAGGCTCGTGTTAACGATTATTTCATAATGTCTGCCGGCAAGTGGGTTGGGGATATTGCCGTTTAGCGTTTTTGTGCTCTCCGATCCATCGAGGTTCAGGGAGGTAAGCTCAACCATAATAGTAAGAGGCGATGGCTGAAAAAAGCCGGGACGTGTTTCATCCTTTATAAAGACCAGCGAGCCCAGCGTGGATGAAACGGTTGTGATATAATCGATAAAGCTGTTGACAGTGTTGATTGAATACTCCACCGAAACCATGGTGTTGGCCAGACGGCAATTCACCTGAACCGACTGCTGCATATTGCTGCTGATGCTGAATTCCTCGGATACCCCGTAATAATAGGGATTCTCGAATGCTGCTGGAAGGTTGTTGTTTGAATGTGCCTCAACATAATAACTACCCGGCTCAAGTTCAATGGTGTCGGGCATGAGCAGTGCGGTTTCAAAGAGTATCGCAATCGTGCCATCCGACCTGAAAATAGTTACCCGAAAGTTTTCTGCCGGTCCAGAAGCCTTCAAGCTGCTATTAACTTCATGATCATTTACAAGCAAACCGATATTGACAGTTAAGCTTCCGGTTTTTTTGCCAGTTATGACTTCATCTTTCTGGCAGGAAATCAAGGCGATCGTCAACAAGACAATCATCATTGGAATTAGTTTTTTCATAGCTGTTGTTTTAAGTTATGGATTTAGAAATAAAACTGTATAGCTTAATGTCATACGCAGCAAAATATCAGCGTGGTTTTTTGTTTTTTTTTAATTATTTTGCATATCATTGAGTTGGTCGAAAGCTTTAAACAGATATTTCAACACCCATGACACCCGCCAGGAGATGGGGTCATTTTATAAGAAAGCGTATGAATCGTAGAGAATGGATTCTCAAATCAGGACTTGTCGCCGGCAGTGCGTTGCTTCTAACGAATTGTATAAGCTGCATGCAGGGAGAGACAGGTGGCCGAGGCAAGCATATCCTGTTGGTATCGGGCTGGCAAACCGTAAATATTGGCGACATAGCTCACACACCTGGCTTGATACATCTTTTAAAAACATATATACCAGGGGTGAAGATTACCCTTTGGCCCAATGACATTGATCTGGTTGAGGAAAAAATGCTCATTAGCTATTTTCCTGATCTAACGATCGTAAAGGATGGCTTTGCCGATACCGGAATTGCCGGTAGTGAGGATGCGAGCAAATGCATTTCAGATGCGGATCTTTTGCTGCATGGATCGGGACCGGGGATTGTGGGAATTCAAAAGCTGCTGTTATGGAAACAAATGACCAGCAAGCCTTATGGGGTATTTGGCGTCACAGTAGGCAGCCTTAATGAGGAACTTAGGGAAGTGCTAAATGGAGCCGCTTTCATCTTTACCCGTGAAACTTTGTCGCTCGATGTATTGAGTGAAGGCGGCGTTACTCTGCCACAGTTGGGCTTTGCCCCGGATGCTACATTCTTCTTGCCCATCCGAAACGATGCCTCAGCAAAGTTCTTTATGGAAAGCCGTAAACTGGAAGACCGAAAATTTATTTGTGTAGTGCCGCGCCTGCGCTACACCCCTTATCATCGTGTGCACACTCGAATCAACTGGAGCAAAGAGCAAATCGACCATGTGATTGCCGAAAATCTGAAATATGTTGAAGAAGATCATCAGAAGATAAGGGAGGTGATTGTTCGTTATGTGCGCGAGACTGGGAATAAGGTGGTGCTTTGCCCTGAAATGGAATATCAGACGGAACTTTTTGAGCCCTATCTCTATAATCTACTCCCCATCGATGTTCAGGATCGTGTTGTTATGCACCCCTATTGGCAACCCGATGATGCAGCCTCCCTATACGCTCGTGCTGCCGTGGTGGTAAGCATCGAATGCCACTCACCTATCATCGCCCTCGTGAATGGAACACCCGCTATTTACGTGCGTCAACCCAGCGATACCATCAAGGGTAACATGTATTACGATCTGAAATTGGATGATTGGATTTTTGAGATTGAGCAATGCTCGGGTCAACAAATTGCCGACAGGGTAATGGAGATCTTTGGCGACTTTGATCAGGCAATTGAGAAAGTCCGTTTGCTTAACCAACGTGTCGGGGGAATTTATGATGGGAATATGGAAGTTGTAAAGAAATATTTGGAGCTTGTTTAATGCAGGTTAGCAACATGCTCTCATAAAGTGCTTTTATTAAGAGTTTAAAATTAATTCACAATGAAGATCAGAACAGCCTTATTGATACTTAGTCTTTTGCTACTTAGCGACTGCTCACTTGTCGGGCTAGAGAAACTCGTATTCCCACATTCCCAATGGACTATCGGGACCAGCGGACATAACATCGACTGGCGTTATTTGGAAGGATTTGACTACAATAGCTCCTTTATAAGTGCACCGGATAAAGGGCAATGGGAAGTGGTATAAATCCATTGTTGCTTACCGCGACACTGTACGGGCTAAAATGGGCATTGAGGCGCCATACCTCCGATGCCAGTTTCCTTACAGCAGAGAAACCGGAATTCATTTCGACAAATTCGCCTATCAGTTGAAGTTTCAGCCTGGCGAAGATATTCGGATAAGCGGACTCAGCAAGTCTTCTGGTCTTTCCTTTACGCTATACTTCGATTTCGACCTGAAAACTAAAGGGGAGGAGATGAGCTACGTGGTTCGCAAGAAGTTAAAATCCATCGATAGTCTACATTGTTCTGCATCTGATGATTGGACATTATTTGAGAAAAGTTTTAAAGTGCCCCAATTTGCAACTGATAGTTTTTCTATTGTCCCTGTCATCCGAATTGAGCCAAACGATGAAAATGCCAAAGGTGAAGTTTTTCTGGACAACATCCGGCTGCATGCCGATCCTAATAACGAACGCAAAAAGTTGTTAGCTGGAATTGAGAGTTGTATTGCCCGGCAGATTGAACCGAATGAACATTCCATTCCGGAAGAGCTGGCTTCAACCCTGTCATTTTCCATGCCTGCCAGTGTTGGTTTTTTGATGCATGGGGAGAGGAAACTTAAGTATCTGTTTCCCTGGACCATGGCTATGTCACAATCCCCAAAGCAGATACTTTTATCTTAATTCTTTTTCAGAACCCGGTTTGAGATATCTTTAATGCGACCAAGGTATTGAAAAGAGGGCGTTTATAAGAAACGATAGTGAATTATTTTGCTGCATATTTGTTGATCAAATCCACAAATGCCCGACAGCACTTTCTCAATCCCATTCTGGTGTATTGCAAAAAACTGCTTGTCTGAATCCAACATTGCTCCGGTTTCGTCGGTAGCCCTAAATTCTGCTCCACATAGCAATACATGTGCGATTTTGTCATAAGGCATTTTCATTTGTATTGCCAGATTTATTGCCCCCGAAAGCCGATCGTCGGGTCCGAGTTTTCGAAAAAGATCGCAGCCAACCCGGTAAATGGTGTCGCCAAGAGCCCTGTTTTGAAACCGAAACAATAAATCGTCAATATGTTCAGTTAATTGTTCCAAGGTAAATTCTTCCGGATATTTTTTGGCCAGGATTCGGGCAGACTGTAGCATGGTTTCACGAACCTTGGTATATACTTCGGCAACGGCTAAAGCTTCAAATAAATAGATAAACTTTGGGTTATGTATATGCCCTAAATATGCGGTTGCAACATGTCCGAGATTATGGATAAACAGTTTGCGATCGACCCATGCTTTCATGTTCCCCTTTGGCGCAAGTCCGGCAATTTTTGGAACCGGGTTTTTAAAAGCGTTTTTATCAACTATGAGGGTGTTATAGGGTTCGGCAAAAACCTGTAAGATATCCGCTTCTTCATCTTCTCTCTTCATGATAGGAACCATCTTTCCGATGCTCGTTTCTATATAGCCGATATTTTCGGTATCGGTTTCGAAAGCCGGATTGTACTCAGCCAGGCCCGATCGTAAAAAGTCAGCAGCATTGCGCAGGTTTTCGGCAATTATGATGTCTACTTTTGATGCTTGGGGATCGAGTCGTGGTGTTAAACACTTTGACAGCAGTTCCATGATTTTTTTCAAACCGTTTTGTCCTACCGATATTGCTATCAGATTTGTGGATGCAACTTCATCGAATACCTGCGATGTGTTGTTAACCCATACTCCACGGACATTTTTTACATTTATTACAGATCCGGTCTCCGATTTTATCAGCACATTGTAATTGCCCCGTTGGTTTAGTGCATTGATTATAGCTTCTGAGATATCAATAAACACAACCTCAAATCCGTTTGTGCTGAATAATTGTCCGATGAAGGAACGGCCAATTTTTCCCGCACCGAAGATTACGATTTTTTTTCTGTCCATTACCTTTCAATTTGTTTCAGATAGGAGTGCTGCAAATTTTCCACCAGCCTGAGTTTGTCGCCTCGTTTGGCTTCAATGAACGTTCCTCCAACATAAAAGCAGGCAAACCCGCCAGATGCTACACCCCATGAAATGGCTTCAACCAGATCGGGCTCTTCCATCTCATCTTGCTTCAATTGCAGGGCCAATGATGAAATAACACCACCTGCAAAATTATCACCACAGCCTGTAGTATCGCCCTTCGCTGCCGGGTTGGTTTTTAAAATGAGCCCAACCTCTTCCGAAACAGGAAATGCACTAATTTCAAGTGTTTTAAAGAGCTTCCCATTTGAAAAAGCAAGTAAATCCTTACTTCCATTGGTGATAATAAAGGCGGAAACCTGCTGTTCTTTAAAATGATTTGCTGCCTTTTCCAAAGTGTTTTCCCCACTTATTTTCAAGGCTTCTTCGCAGTCCATAATCAGCAGGTCGGTGTATTGATAGCTTTTTTTAGTATTGCCCAGAGTCCATGGTTGTCCGGGCCTTTCCTTTTCATTCCGGAAATCGTAAACCGTATTGACCACGGTGATACACTTGTTTTTTTTAGCTTTCAGAAGCAAATCGGATAAACTGTCGTGAATATTGGGGACTAATGCTGTGCCGCCAAAACATACAATATCTGCGCTGAAAAATGATTCAGGAAGTAATTTTTCTGTAAAATCCCATGCCGCCCCTATGTTGTTTACAAATGTTCGTTCGCCGTGACCCTCATCAAATTGAGGATCCGAAAGGACATCGGTGAAGGCTGTTCGTTTGTTTCCTGTTTTAAAGCAATTCGAAATATCCAGAGGCGTTTTACCTATCAAATCAAAAAAAATACCTGCGATATCATCATTCCCTGTACAACCATAGAATTTAACTGTGAAGTCGTTTTCAGGCAATAATTGCGATGCATGTATAAGCGAAACCAAGCTGGGACCGCCAATGTTCGAACTGTTGAATGATGCATTTCCAACTAACTCCAACAGAATTTCCTTATACGGTTTGCCGGCAAATTTTTCCAATTCCTCTGTAAACACCAATTTCCCCGGGCTTAATCCACCATCCCCGCTATTCATTGATGAATACCTGACAAACCCGGGAGAATTGAATTTTGCATTTGTGTATAAGAAATCAACCAAAGCACATCCTGTGCCGGCAATGGTAATTTTGCGATTCCCCATTTCACAAATAGTTTATGTAATCCGAGGCTAGCAGATGGATTGGTTCCTGATCTTCAATAATATCCGGAAAACGCCCCACATTCTCATAAAAGCAATTATCGGCTGTATCATCGTTAACAGCGCTTACTTCGCCTACAAAAACTTTGCCCTTGCCCGGTTCGCCATAAAAGCGGTGAAAAATTCCCTGTTCAAGACAAATGCTTTCGCCGGGTGTTAGTTTGACTGTTCCTCCGGGCTTTACAGTGCGCAGTACCCCGTCGGTTTTTAGGGTGACAGGTTTGTCTGAAAAGGTACGGTTGTCTTTCGAGTTGTTCAACTCTATAATAAGGTTGCCGCCACCGCGGTTAATGATGTCTTCCATCTTATTCCAATGAAAATGCATCGGGGTTTCCTGCAATTCCTCAACAATCATTACTTTTTCGGCATAGGGCTTTTTGTCGGTTTTAAGGTTGCCGTTCCGAACCGTAAAAAGTATCAGACCTCGTTTATGAAAGTTACCGCTTCCAAAATCAGTAAGGTCCCAGCCAAGCATATTGTCAACTATCTCCGAGCAATCGGCGTATCGGCCTTTCCATTCAGCGGGACTCCAGTAGGCCCAGGGAGGGAGTTTAAACTGCATGCTGTTAAAAAAGGCGATAGATTCACTAATTAGTTGATTTATCTCACTTCGCTTCATTTGCAATATTTTATGTTGTTTTTTGGATTTTTTTCTCATGGGATATTTTCAAAGAGCCCAATTTTCAAAGATAAGCATTGGCTTGGTTTTACAGTTCACCTACTTTTATTTTTAAGAATCAAAAGAGTAATAGCTGACCGGGAACTTATCCATCTTTCATTACTTAATCCAAATTCAAAAATGAATTAGGATAAATTCAAGTAAAATGATCGTAAATGGGATTGCATGAAGCCTTTTTCTTCTACGGAAGTATACGTGATGAATTTTCAGGAATGTAAAGGACCGGTTGCAGGAGTCGGATTTTTCTAAAAAAAGGAAGGAGCAGGTTGTTTTTAAAACACCTGCTCCCCATAAGAAAGGGATTGTTTGAATGTCAACTTTTTGAGATCTATAACAGATCAATCCTTGATTAAAATCTCACTCCACACCCGGCCTATTTCTTCCCCTGAAGTTAAACCTGCTTTTACAATATACATGCCTTTTGGCAAAGCAGTTGCAGAGATTTTAATCTGATCCGTTTTCATTGGCTGAACCCTGAGAATTTCCCGGCCCGTAATATCAAATATTGAAACCGATTCGATCCGATATCCTGGAGCATCAATGTTAATCAATTCCGATGCTGGATTTGGATAAAGGGAAGCCCGAATCGTTCTGTTTTGCGGGTTATTTACGTTTGTGAATAATTCCATCATGCCCTTTGTCATAATCATCCCATTCCTACCGCACAAAAACAACCTTCCTTTAGGTGTTTCCGTCATTCCATTTACCGGGTAATTGCAGAAACGTTCAAGCCGTTCCCAGCTAAAGCCTTTATCCAGTGAAAATGACGATATTCCTGAAACTCCCATGGCAAAAAGGGTGTCGCCGGGGGTGTAAATACCTGCCTGATCATTAATTGTGGATTTGGTCCATATTTTGCCACCATCGACTGATGTAATCAAGGTTCCTCGCCAGCCTCCTGCATGGATGGTATCTGCATTAACATATATAATAGTTTCAATTGATTGGGTTGTTCCGGTAACTGCTTCATTCCATTGCGAGCCTCCGTTTGTGGTATACAGAAGTTTTCCTGTTCCTCCTGCTGCAATACCATGTTCCGAATCGATAAATTTTATGTCGTAAAGGAAAGTGCTAACTGGCGAAGTTTGTCCCACCCAGGTCTCCCCTGAATTATCGCTGTGATAAATCATACCCCCTGAGCCACACATCCACATCTTTGATCCTCCATCATAGGCTATGGCATAGAAATTTGTATAGGTATCTGTAATCACTTTTTCCCAGGTTTCTCCTCCATCGACGGTTTTTAGCAAAATTCCTCCAAAGCCGCAGACTAAGGCAGTCTTATCACCGATTATTTCAATATCGGAGAGCGTTTGAAAAGTTCCTGATTCAATTTTCACCCAGCTCTTTCCTTCATTGATGGTTCTGAGAATTAATCCTCCATACCCCACAGCAATGCCGGTTTGGTCATCAAAAAAGGCTATTGCGTTGAGCTCTGTATTCATTTCTGAAGCACTGGCTGTTAGTTTCTCCCAGCTATCGCCTCCCGAAGAGGACCTGTACATTTCCCCAAAAATATTACCAATCAATACAGTATTATTATCTAAAGCCCAGACTCCTTGCATATAGAAATCATTTCCCAGGTTCAACTCTGTCCATTCTTCTCCACCATTTATAGTTTTATAAATTCTTCCTTCAGCAGCTACGTACCCGGTATTGCTGTCCAAAAAGTAGCAAGCCATGATATAGGGATGCACATCAATGCTTTGTTTTACCCATGAGGAACCGCCATTAATGGTTTTGAATACGGCTCCCCAGTCACCACACATCCATCCAGTTTGTTCATCGGTAAACCAAAGACAATTGAAATCTTCGGCCTCGTTTGTGTCGATCTCGAGCCAGGTATTTCCCCGATCGGTTGTTTTAAGAAAATAGCCGTTTTTTGCTGAAACGTAGCCCGTATTCTTAGTAGGAAAATATATGGCTGTCAGGTATTCACTCGAACCCGTGGAAACCTTTCTCCATGTTTCTCCCCCGTTATCGCTGCGGATAAGAAATCCATATTCCGCGACAATAAACCCCGTATCGGCATTGATAAACCAAATATCTTCAAAATGATCTTCCGGGAAATTGCTATTTAGCTCCATCCAGCTTTGTCCGCCATCAATGGTCTTTACCACGGATCCATTGAATCCACACCCAAACCCGATATTTTCATTCACAAAAAACAAGGCGTTAAGATTATCCTGTGCAATTATCCCTTTATACTCCCATGTAAGTCCGGCATCGGTAGAAGCTAGCAATCCACCTCCTGCGGTAACCGCAAATCCATGACTGGAATTAACAAAATGGAAGTCGTTTATCGCATCTCCCTGAGGCCTGGGATTTAGCCATTGCCATTGGGCGCTGAGCTGTATACTCATAATTGCGAACATGGAAAGGATTAAGGTTTTCATGGATAAAGATTTTAGTTTGAGGATGAAATGATTGATATTCAACAAAAATTTGTTGTTGCATAAAGGTGCTGTGCTAAATACCAGTCATTTATCCAATTTATTTTTGTTATTGAATTCACATTAGCTAATGTAGTAATTTCACTAAAACAATGAAAACAATGAAAGATATTTTACAGCAGAAGAAAAAAAGAGGGCATAAAACTGAGCAGAAAGGAGGTTTAAATACTTGCTTCAATTGCATCGCAAGCGGAATTCAGAAGTTCACTTTGCTTTTTGCTTTTTGCGTGATTTGCCTCCGCAGCTACCCAACCAGCCAAATCATTTGCTTCTTGAATAGTTAAATCAAGCGCAACATAGTCACCGCGTGTTTCAGCTGATTTCAAATACCGACCGCACATATCGCTGATCGTCCTGTTTGCTTTTAATGCTTCGAATTCATAAAAATGTAATTCTATCTCAACTCTTTCTGATTTCATTGCTATTTCGTTATTGGTTGATATGGTATCTTACCTTGTCAAAAGGGTATATGCGTTAAAAGTATTGCATAATTATGAGAAAACAATACATCCGTGGTGGAGGGTTGTTGAGCCAAAACCTGCTGAGATCGCATTATTAAAAAGTCTTGAAGTTCTGAATCTTTCCAACAATAAGCTCACTTCATTGCCGGTAGAAATCGGGAAACTCTCCATGCTCAGGACCTTAAACCTGGCAGGTAACCTCATTGCCAAAATCCCTGAAGAGATTAAGAATTGCAGTTCCCTTAAATCCGTTAACCTGAAAGGTTCAGTTCTTTCGGCAGCCGACCAGGCTAAGCTTGCGACACTACTTCCAAATGCAAAAATCAAGTACTAAGCAATAACCACCATGAAAATTAAAAAAGCCATCAGAATTATATTGACATGCGTATTGATTTCAGGGATGCTCACCTCCTGTGAAGTAGAAGAAGAAAAAACTCCTGCTGAAATGCTTGTAGGTAAATGGATAATATCATATTCAGAGCTATTAACTCAGGAATTTCCCGGAGATGGGTCCTTCCTGCAATTCGACGAATGCAATTCCTCCTGTTCAGGTATTGATTATAATGAAAGTAAAAAAACAACCGGAAATTTCACATATGTACTCAACGAAGATGCGAGTATATTGGATATCTCTGATCCTTCAGGTGATGGAGAAAACTACAATTTTTCATGGGACATCCTTGAATTAAGCGATACCGAACTGAAAATTATAGCTGATACCGGACTTTTTGGGACAATGAAAATTGTACTTAAAAAGGAATAATCCGATGCTGTATTGAACTATCAGTTTTTTAAGCACAGGTTGGGTTACATACCTTATTGTTCCCACCTGTGCATATTAACATACACAATTCAGCCTTACACGCACTCCCATTATGGTATTGTAACTTCTTCCCTCCTGTAAAAGAGATAATAATCGCTTTTGTATTCGGCTAAGGTAACTTTTAATGAAGGGTCCAGAAGAACTACCAAAGTCTTTCCTGAATATGTTGCACTGGAAATTGGAACGTTAATAAGTTCTGTTTCGAAAAAAATATTCAGAAAACCATCCGAAACAGATGCCGGTGTCTTGCCTGATGCAACTACTGTTGTGTTGTCGAGAACCTGATATTCAATGTCTACCGATTCTCCCTGTGCAGCAAATTGTATCTGGGCCCTAAACTGAATAGTATTATTTACATAGGAGGGATCAGTTTTAAAGGACACAAGCCCCGCATTGGTATTGT
>JAIFNN010000172.1 GCA_020047715.1 Bacteroidota bacterium
GGGTTTGAGGTTGTTTGAATTCGTGATGGGGTGTGGCGTGATGGGGTGATGATGTGATGATGTGATGATGTGATGATGTGATGATGTTATGATGGCGTGATGATGTGATGATGTGATGTGACTTGGTAACGAGGTAACGAGGTGACGTGACTTGGTAACGAGGTGACTCAACCTTAACCTTAACCTTAACCTTATTTTGACCCTACCCAATAGAAACTAACGGAGAGAGCCTCTCACAACACTCCCGAAGAAAAATCGGGATAACTCCCGCACGGGTTTATGGTTCGGCAATCTGAAAATATTTTTTAAAGTTGGAATCAGTAATATTGGGTAGGTTTTATTTAGCATTCGAAAAATAATTCCGCAATGCGTACTTTTGATATTATAACGTATTGATTAAGAAACAAAATTATAACAGATCGTTTCAATAGGCACTTAAACATAAATTGAATATGAAAACTTCGACCATTGCATTATTATTCTTTTTGATTGGTTTAAGCAAGCCGGCATTATCCACTGGCTGGGAAATGGTAAACCCAAATGTTGACATTAAAAACATTGTTGTAATTGATAACACTTGGTTTGGCATACAACGCATTCAGCAAGGCACTATCGTTCAAAACCTCCTGGTGTCGTCGGTTGACAAAGGATATACCTGGCAGTCAAATTCTTATTTCAATGAGTTATACACCATCGCAGCGTACAAAAACAAATTGATGGTATATGCCGACAGACCAACTGAAAGAGGATTCTACCTCTCGACAAATAAAGGAGGAACCTGGAAAAAAATGGTTGGGACTTTTAATAATGGTGCAAGTTCCGCATTTATGACTGACACATCGATATTTATAACCATTCAAAAAAATCCGGGAATTACAAGTCCTGTTTATCGCTCTACCAATGGCGGCGACAGTTTTCAAGCTATGACAATGGATGTAGGAACCAGCTCTTTCAATTTTGGACGAAGCTATGGAAACATGGCAATGCATAATGGAATACTGTATGTATTTGTGGGAAGAGTGGGAGTTTTTTCTTCGGATAATGATGGAAACACTTGGACAAAAATAAACAATGGTTTGCCTATAACAGAAGCGAATCAAAGCGAATATAGTTCAGGTATCCTTTCGCAAACAGGACCCGACATGTTTTTGTATTTAATTGATGGGAACTCCGAGACAAAAACTTATATTTTCAAAAATAAAAGTTGGGAGCTGTACACTGCCAACAGATACGCTTATTCAAGTTACTCTAACAGTTATGTTATGGAGGGCTCACTAAGTCCTACTCCCACAGCTTATCGGGAACCATATCTTTTTACGGTTGATGGAGCTTATACCAACTCATCGGGCATTCATTACTCGGTAGATAAAGGTAAAAGCTGGTACTATTTCGACGATGTTGTTATTGGTGCTGTAAGTTGGAACGGAATAGTTATTGATGGAAATTATGTGTATGCCGCCTCTTCTCTTGGTTTTTGCAGAAGAAATCTTTCGGAAGCTAAAAACTATTTTGTAAGTAAATCGCGCACCGAATACAATAGGAAATTTCCTGGTTCACCAGAAGAATTTAAGAGTTTATTGAATTTAATTGGAGCCGAAGCCATGGAAGAATTCCTTGCGCAATCGGGTGCCGATATTGATGGTATTTACAATTCGGAGATCAAAGATTTTCTATCAGATTATTCGGGAAGTAATGGTGGCGGATTGTTTGGCAATAGTCAGCCCGGCAGTTGCAGCTACATGGGCATGCCATCGTGGTCGGCAAATTTGGCCAACCTGAAACTTTTTGTGCGCGATGTGCTATTTCGCAAACAAGGCAAAGGTCCGGAAGTGCAACTGGCTATGAATTACCTGAATAAATCGGTAACGAATGATGGAGCTTTTGGGAAAAGATGGAGATTTGACTATGAATCCTCACTTACCAAAAGAACAAGCTCAGTTATTTTATCAACAGGCACTGGGGCGAATTTTGTATTTTCGAACAACGTGGCTATTCCGTCTAATACAAATCCATTTACATTACCGTGCTTGAATAATGCAAATTTGCAACTTTCTTGGGATGGAGTTCATTGGATAATGACAAAGATTAAAAGTGGTGAAAAACAACAATTTAATCAAGTAAACGACTCCGTTTTTGTTCTAAAAGAAATTGCAGATTCGTACAACAATAAAACAACCATTGCACATGATGCCCAAGGGCTGATTAGTAGCATTACTGATGCTTCAAACCGTCAATATGCTTTTTTTAACTCCAGCGGTCATTGCGATTCAATAGCATCACCCGATGGACGAAAAGCTCGTTTTATCTACAACAATAACTTGCTGGTTTCGGCCTCCGATTTTGATAATGTAGAAACTATTTATAGTTACAACGGTTCGGAAGATGTTTCGTCGGTAAATATTGCTGGAAAAACCACCGCATTTGAGTACAGCTACTCGGACGATACCCTGGGAATGTTGTCGGCGGTTGTTGATCCGGAAAACAGAAGAATTGTGTACGAATCCTCGTTTATCAACGATTCGACAACATTGGTCAGCGCCTTCTTTCCTGGCAGCAAAATGAACACTTTCACGATTACAAACGGTCAGGTGACAGCTTCTACAAATGGTTCGGGTGAGGAAAAGAATATTTTCTACAATAACCAGGGTCAAATTGACTCGTTAGTGTATTACGATGGTTCGAAAGTAACATTCACCTACAATGCCAACAACAATCTTATAGCCAGGAAAACCAGAAACAATACCAATTACATCTATCAATACGATGGGTCAAACAATCTGACACGCGAAATAAAACTACCGGCTGATACCATTTTTACGAAAACCTATAATCAAAAAAATCAGCTGACATCCATTGCTTTCCCCGGCAACAGAATCACAACCATTGCTTACGATTCAAACGGAGCTCTATCCGGTTTTACCAGTCCCGACGGAGGAAATCATACTTTCCTCAGGGATAATTTCGGGAACATTACATCGTACACCAATCCCTTGAATCAAACCACTACCATTCAATACAATGCTACAGGTTTTATGCCCATTTCCCGCAACGACTTTAAAGGGAACAGCTATGGAATGGAATACGATGGAAATGGCAGGCTAAAGAAAATTAACTTGCCCGATGGCAATTCAAAAACAATGAATTACGACTGTTGCACTCAAACAGGTGTTACCGACGAAAATGGCAAAACCATATCCGTTACCCGCGATGCAACCAACCGAATACTTGCCTATCATTATGCAGAGGGATGGAGTTATACCACCGACTACGATAGCGAAGGATATATTTCGGGCTTTACCAATAAATATGGCATGAAAACCAGTCTGAAATACAATCAGCGGGGTCAAATAACTACCGTTTCGGATGAAGAAGGCGATGTGCTTTTCGATTACAATAACTCGGGGAGTCCTATTCGTATTACCGATAAAAAAGGAAATACAACGCAATTCAGATACAACGAGAATGGCAAAAAGTCTGAAATTATTGATGCTTCAGGTGCTAAAGTGCAACTTGAATACGACCTGAGTAACAAGCTTAGTGCTACAACTAATGCCAGAGGACAAAAAAGCGAGTTAATTTATAATAGTTTAGGTTTGGTGAGCGAGAAAAAAGCACTTGGCAACTCGGTTGCGTCGTATAATTACAATTCCAATGCATTGCTGGCATCCTTTACCGATGCTGACGGAACTACTTATTATGAGCGAAATGCAGCTGGTTTTGTAACTAAAATCACCTATCCGAATAGTATCGTGGTTAGCTTTACTTATGATGCAAATGGAAACCTGTTAACCACTATTTATCCAAATGGACTCACCATTACTAATCAGTGCAATGCCCTGAACAGGATTAATAAAGTAAGCTGGGGCACTCATTTTGTTGACTTTACCTACAATGCAGCCGGGTACATGCTTTCCGAAACGCGCAGCAATAATACAACTACCAGCTATACCTACAACAACGATAATCTTCCAACAAATATTGATCATAAATTAAATAACACCAGTTTTGCCGGCGAAGCAATAACGATATCGGCTGGTGTAACCAGAGGACTCACTACAAAAAATGCAGTTGAATCGACCGTATTGCCACAACAAATTCTTGGAGCGGTTACCAATAAATTAAATCAAATAACAACTACATTCGATGGATATAGTTTTGTGTACGATGCCGACGGAAATATGACATCGGCCAGCAAAAGCGGAACACAACTACTTTCGGCCAGTTACAATGCCAACAATCGGGTTAGTTCATTGGCGGCCGATAACCAAACCTATCAGATTACCTACGATGGCATGCTGCATCCTCGAATTATTGTAAATCAGGGAGCTACCCAAAAAATGTATTACGATCACAGGGGACGATTGCTTTTTGAAACCGATGCCGCCGGAAATGTGCTTAAAAGCTACATATACAAAGGCAAAAGACTTATTGCTATGCATAATAGTCAAAACCTTCCGAGCTTCTATCACAGCAATCGCCTGGGGCATATTCTTGCCATTACATCCGCCAGTGGAACAGTTACCCATGCTTACGTATATAGTGCGTCAGGCGAAATATTAGGTCAAACAGAAACAGAACCAAACCGTTTCACGTTTTTGGGAGCATTTGGAGCTATTAAGCTAAGCAACAATTTTATACTCACCGGCGCTCGTGTATATCACACAGTTACAGGACGATATATTCAGCGCGACCCCATGGGCATGATTACAGGAACAAACCCATACCTATATGCTGGAAATAATCCTGTTAATGGTATAGACCCATTAGGATTTGAGAATACAAATGCAACCGTCAACTCACTCGATTTTGACCCTCCCTCCGACAATAATTATGGAAATGCTGCCGGAACAGCCAACCCTTATGCCGACAATTTGCCTGCCCGCACGAACAATTGGGATACCTATGGTTCGGCAGCCATGAATACGCTCGTAGATATTAGCAATCATCCCATATCAGATTTATTGCCTAGTGGTATTGCAAGCCCCATAAGTGTGTTAAAAGCAATAGACAAAGTTGCCGACAAAGAATATGGAGGCGCACTTTGGCAGTTTGTACCTTTCAACAATAGTTTGGAAGCCATCGGAACCTATATTATGGACGATGCTAAAAAATTCAATCCGGGAAATTCCTCTGGTTTAGGAATTATTCCTTTTGATAATAGACAAACTTCTACATGCGATTTATAAAAAACCTTGCAATATGAAATCAATAACAATTAGCTTTCTTCTTATCCTTGCTTGTCTTTTTGCATCTGCTCAATCTACCATTAGCTATACCTTCGATATGCAAGGTCGGATAAAAACAGAGATAATTCAGAATAGCTATGAAGCACTTTTCAATTACGACAAAGAGGGAAATATTGCATCAAAAATTATCACTATTAAAACCAATCTGGATAAGCCCAACCTATTAGACGATAATGAGTACAAAATATATCCAAACCCTACTAATTCGGATGTTACAATCGAAACTCTGACTAACAATCGGAAACTGGATATAACCGTGTGTGACATTTCGGGAAAAATTCTGGAGCAAAAATACGATCAGGAAAGTACAACCCAGTTTTCATTCAAGAAATATGGAAAAGGTATTTATTTTCTGATTTTGAAATCGGAGAATAAAACCATTAGTTATAAAATAATTAAAATTTAGTCTACGCCCTCACGTCCTCCTCAAATACGCCACCGCCGCCTGCGCTGTAGGCATAATCAGCATATCATTAATGCAAACATGTGCAGGTCGTGTTACTGCAAATAATATCGCCTCGGCAATATCCTGGGCGAAAAGGGGTGTGAGTCCCTGATAAACTTTATCGGCCCGTTCTTTATCCCCCTTGAACCTGACGATGGAGAACTCCGTTTCAACCATCCCGGGCGCTATGTTGGTAACTTTGATATTGTCGTGCAAAAGATCAATTCTCATGCTCTTGCTTAATGCATCAACAGCGTGTTTGGTGGCACAATACACGTTTCCGCTTTCGTAAACTTCCTTGCCGGCAATCGATGCAATGTTTATAATATGACCGGTTTTTCTTTCAACCATCAGCGGACTCACCTCCCGCGTAACATAAAGCAATCCTTTGATATTGGTATCAATCATACGCTCCCAGTCGTCAATTTCGCCCTTGTCGATATGATTCAGGCCAACCGATAATCCGGCGTTATTCACCAGCACATCAATCTGTTTCCATTTTGTTTCGAGGGAGGAAACCGCCTGCCTGACTTCAGAATGCTTTCTGACATCAAAGCAAAGCGATAGAACTTCGGCATTGGTTTCCGATAAAATCTTTGCCTTAAGTTTTTCAAGAAGCGCTGCACGCCTTCCGGTAATGATAATATTGTAACCATTTTTTGCAAGAGCCAGGGCTGTTGCTTCACCAATTCCAGCTGTAGCGCCAGTTATGAGGGCTGTTTTGTTCATTTATTTTGTTCTGATTTGTTTGTTTTCAATACAAATATAATCCTTATTTTTACCGCAATTAAAAAAAAGCACGAATTGATCAAACCCTATACCGATCAGCCCGGAAGCCGCAAAGAGCAGGTGCGGCAAATGTTTAATACCATTGCCGGGAAATACGACTTCCTTAATCATTTTCTTTCGCTGAATACCGATGTGAGGTGGCGACGGAAAGTGTCGCGTATCCTCAGAAAACTTGCACGGGAATCCCAAATCCCCCTAAACCAGCTGGAAATTCTCGATGTGGCTACCGGAACCGGCGACATGGCCTTCGAGATGGCGAAGTTCGAGCCGGCATCCATTACCGGTGTTGATATAGCAGAAGAAATGCTTGCGATTGCCAGAAAAAAAGCGGAGCAGAAGGGACTTTTGTCGATCACCTTCCTTTCGGGCGATTCGGAAGAACTGGATTTCCCGGAACAGAAATTCGATTTTGTAACGGTTGCCTTTGGGGTGCGCAATTACGAAGACCTGGAAAAGGGAATTTCTGAAATGCATCGGGTACTCAAACCCGGCGGACACCTTCTGATCCTCGAATTTTCTCAACCCTCGGGAATCATGGGATCCCTTTATAATGTTTATTCCAAAAGAATTCTGCCCTTGCTCGCCCGGATGTTTGCTGCCGATCCAAGAGCATATCAATATTTGCCCGATTCAATATTTGCTTTTCCCCACGGAGAAAAAATGAAAAAACTTTTACTTGAAGCTGGTTTTTCTAAATCCTATTATAGAAAAATGAGCGGTGGAATTGTAAGTTTGTATGTCTCTGGAAAGTGATTTTGTTAAATTGATTGGCTTTTCGAAATACCCACAGAAAAATAATTCATTTATACTATTTTTGTGCCCGATTCGTTATTAACCCAAACAACATTCTTTTGAAACGCACTATTCCCATTTTCATTCTGCTTCTGCTGCCAATCATCCTCTCCGCTCAGGTTAAGAAACCATGGAATGATCCGGGATATGATGATAAGCTTATACATTTTGGGTTTTCCGTAGGCGTTAACACCATGGACCTAGGAATCAAGAGAAGTCTGGAATCTGATCTTGCAACCAGTCCTGTTTTAATTCCCGATATCACAAAAATTAGCCCTGGCTTTCAGGTGCAAATTGTGTCAAATCTCAGGCTTGGCGAAGATCTTGATCTCCGATTCCTGCCTGGTATTAGTTTTGGAGCAAGAACGATAAGCTTTTATGGTAGAGATGATCAATCTTTTGTGGGTTCGGTTGATATCGAATCAAGTTACCTTGATTTTCCCCTCGACCTGAAATACCGTACCCGAAGGCTGAATAATTACCGGCCCTATATCCTGGGCGGTTTTAATTTCCGTTACGATATGGCAGCTAAGAAAGATGATGAAATCAGGTTTAAACCAGCCGACCTCTATTATGAGATGGGGGCAGGAA
>JAIFNN010000195.1 GCA_020047715.1 Bacteroidota bacterium
TAATATTCAATGTAGTTCTTCCTGCAGTTTTAGGACTTCTGATTCTTGGCGTATTAAACTATACCCATACCAAAAATATTCTTATAGAATCGAACCGCACCAAGAACCAAATCATTACCGACGAGATTAAGCATATCCATGAGATGCAGGATATGGCAATGGATATTCTCGAAGAGGGATTGGATCTGAAGATGATGAATTACAGTGATATCCTTGTAAGAGAATACTTTAAAAATACCGACGGAATCCAGGAAGTTGATCTGGGTACGATCCGCGAAAAGATTGGTATGGACCCCCGGTTTGAGGATATTTATGTGATTAATAAAGAGGGCATCGTGGTTAACACCACCTTTGAAAACGATAAAAATCTCAACCTTTTTAGTTTTGGGGAGGAACATAAAACCCTTCTTGAAAACGTTTTTTCCGAGGGAGTCTTTTTCAACGAGCGCTTTGGAATCGAGAGTCAGACCAAGCGATTGAAGAAATTTACCTACCAGCCCACCCTGGATGGCAACTATATTATTGAGCTCGGAATTTATTCACCTAAGGCAGATACGGTTATCCAATCCATCAAAAACCGGATAAACGACCTTTCCACAAAAGTGAAAAGTATTGTTTCTGTGGATCTTTTTATAGGACTGGACTCTCCTTTCTCACTGAATAAGCAGGCAAACATCGATCCCGCTCACATGGACTTTTATAAAAGTGTGCTTACCACCGGCAAGACCTATGATTTCACCGAAGAGACCGATAATAAGCTTTATCATTACGAGTTTATCTACATGGTTCGGAAGAATACCCATCTCTACAAAGAGTCGGTTATCCGAATCATTTCCGACCGATCCGACGATCGTGCGTTTCTGCGTACCGAGCTGATGAAGTTTTTCCTCATTTTCGGGATCATCATTTTCGTTGTCGTTGCCTTGATCTATCGCAAAACCAAGGTCATTACCGATCCCGTTAAAAACCTTCTCGACAAGGTAAACCGCATTACCGACGGGCACCTCAACGAAAGAGCCGATATTGTCGGGAACAACGAAATCGCCTCTCTTTCCGAGCAGTTTAACCGGATGATTGAGCAGCTGGAGAGCTATTATAACGAGCTGGAAGAAAAGGTTCGCGAGCGGACAGCTGAGATTATGGCCCAAAAAGAAGAAATTGAAGCTCAGAGAGACTCCATACAGGAACAAAGAAATATTCTTTCCGACATTAACCGCTCTCTTCAAAAGGCCTATATCGAAATCGAAGAGCAGAAGAAACATGTTGAAGACAGCATACATTATGCCCGAAGAATTCAGAACGCCATTCTCCCTCCGGACGAGTTTGTAACCAAGCTGCTGCCGGATTCTTTTGTGCTTTACAAACCAAAGGACATTGTAAGTGGCGACTTCTACTGGATGGCCAATAAAGATGGCATTGCTATTGTGGCAGCCGTAGACTGTACCGGGCATGGCGTACCGGGCGCGTTTATGTCGATCGTGGGAAACAACCAGCTGAATTATGCTGTTAACGTCGAAAATGCTATCCGCCCTGATCATATTCTGAATGCGCTGAACGAAGGCGTAACCAAATCACTACGCCAAACCCGGCTGACATCATCGGTTAAGGATGGAATGGACATTGCACTGATCACAATTGACTTCGAGAGCGCTAAACTTAATTATGCAGGTGGTTATAATCCATTGTTCATTGTGCGTGACGGTGAACTGATCCAAATGAAGGCCGATAAGTTCCCAATTGGGGGTTACATGGGAGAAGCATTGAAAAATTTCACAAACAATGAGTTTGATCTCCTCAAAGGCGATATATTGTATTTGTTTTCTGATGGCTATGCCGACCAGTTTGGGGGAACCAACGACTCGAAGTTCATGATACGCAGGTTTAGGGAGCTCCTGATGAAAATACATCAGGAACCGATGAATGAGCAGAAGGAAATATTGAGCCAGATTCACGACGACTGGCGAGGTACTTCGGTTCAGATTGATGATATTCTGGTTATTGGGATTCGATTCTGAAATTAATGTAAGGATAAAAAAAGCAAGAAAATATGACCGGCTCCAGTCAGACGATTAGCAAAATCACCAATCCTTTCCCCGGTTTACGCCCTTTTTCCAGTAATGAAGCTCACTTGTTTTTTGGCCGTGAAGGGCAGGTCGATGAAATTGTCAACAACCTTAGGAAGAATCGTTTTATTGCTGTTGTCGGGGCCTCGGGAAGCGGTAAGTCTTCGCTGATATTCTGCGGAGTAATCCCATCCCTTATGAAATCTCCTGTTAGCAACGCCAGCAACGACTGGCTGATTGTTAACTCACGTCCGGGAAACTCTCCCCTCGCTAATTTGCTGTCTGATGTGAGCGAAAGCGCCGGGTCAAAGGTGGGAATCCCCGATCCCTCAAGTCTGTTTAATTCCTCCGGAGGGGTATTGCGTTTTATCCAGAATACGGTAGGAACCGGGAAGAACATCCTGTTGATGATCGACCAGTTTGAGGAAATCTTTCGTTTCAGCAAAATTGGAGCTCCCGGCGAAAACACCGGGGATCATCTTTCCTATGTGAACTTTATTGTTGAGGCGGCAAAACAAACCAGTCTGCCCATCTATGTTGTAATTACTATGCGGTCCGATTTCATCGGCGAGTGCAGTCGTTATCAGGAGTTTACAGCTCTAATCAATCAAAGCAACTATCTTGTCCCACGGATGACAATAGTCGATTTCCGAAAGGTAATTGAAGGGCCGGTAAATGTTGTGGGTGCTGGGATCGATGAGGCGCTGGTTGTGAAACTGCTTGCCGATCTGGGTGATAATCCCGATCAGCTGCCCGTTTTGCAGCATGTTCTGATGCGGACCTGGGATTACTGGAAACTGCATAACGACATTTCCAAGCCTTTGTCAATTACCGACTATGAAGCGGTGGGACGAATAGAAAAAGCCTTGTCCGAGCATGCCAATGAGGCTTTCGATGAGTTGGACGAGAAGGAGAAGCTGATCTGTGAGAGTTTGTTCCGAACCATCACCGAGAAAGGAGGCGATAACCGGGGAGTGCGCCGCCCAACCCGCATCAGCCAACTTTCGGCCATTGCGCAGGCTAACAACAGTGAGGTTGAAAAGATAGTCGACATTTTCAGGGCTCCCGGCCGGTCCTTCCTTGTGCCAGCCAGTTCGGTAAAGCTTAGCAAGGATTCAGTTATCGATATTTCCCACGAGTCGTTTATGAGAATCTGGGAGCGACTTAGGGCATGGGTCGATGAGGAGGCCGGAGCCGTACAGATGTACAAGAGGCTGGCCGATTCTGCCGCGTTGTTCCAAGCCGGAAAAACCAGTTTGTGGCGTCCGCCCGATCTGCAGTTGGCACTTAATTGGCGAAACAAAACCAAGCCGGGCCTCACCTGGGCAGAACGCCATAACCCGGCATTCGAGCGCACTATGGTTTTTCTCGAAACCAGTGAAAAGGAGTTCGTTAAGGAGGAGGAGAACAAACTCAGGCTCCAGAAACGACAGCTGCGAAGAACCCGGATTTTTGCTTTGGTTTTGGGAAGTGCCGCCATTGTTTCCATGGGATTGTTCGTCTGGACGCAACAGCTGCGCGTTAAAGCGGAAAATGAGTTTACAAGAGCTGAAACCCAACGTGCACTTGCTGAAGAAAAAACTACAGAGGCAAACCAGCAAAAACTTCTGGCTGAGAAAGCCGCTACCGAAGCCAAGGAACAACGGAATATCGCCGAGGAGTCATCCTTAATTGCCGAGCAGCGAAGAGTTGAGGCGGAATCCAACGCAAGGGAAGCCAGACGACAGGAAGCAATAGCACAAAAAAACCTCTCGGAAGCAAATCGGCAAAGAAAAATTGCTCTGGATAATGAGAAGGAGGCTAACAATCAGAAGGTCCAAGCCGAAAACGCCCGGGTTGAGGCCTTCCAACGAAGGATGCTCTCAACCGCTAAATCCATGGCTGTAAAATCAATACAGGTAAGCAACGATCCCGACCTGAAAGCGCTCATGGCATACCAAGCCTTTCGCTTTAACGAGAAATACAGCGGAATTACCCACGATGTAGACATTTATTCCAGCCTGTACCTTTCATTGAAGACACTCCTCGGACAAGATTATAACCTGCTTAAAGGCCATGAAAGTGCTGTGCGATCGGTGATCTTCGTCCCTGGCTCATCAGACCTGATTAGTGCAGGCAGTGATGGTTCCATTCTTAAACGGAATATTAATGATCCGGAGAAAAGATACGAAACCATTGGCAAGGCAGCTGGGGTAGTGGAGAAAATCCTGGTTTCAGGGGATGGCAGGTACCTTACCGCCGCTTCCAGCAGGGGAGGGGTTACATTGTACGATCTGAATGCAGATGATAAAACACCCGCCCTTCTTACCGGCGAAGACGAAAATATCCGTACCATGGTAATCGGACCGGATAACAAAACCATGTTTACCGCCGGTTTGAAACCCATTATTGAGTATTGGGATCTGGAAACCAAAGCCTTTTCAAAGCTCGCGGAAACCGAGTCTCGCATAAACTCACTGGCAATTTCACCCGATGGGGGAATACTTGCCGGAGGGACAAAGGATGGCAGTATCATTATCTGGAGAGTTAAAGGCACCACCATTTCACAGGAAATATACCGGGACGAAGGTAAATCGATCCAATCTCTCGCATTTAGCGCAGATGGATTGTATCTGGCTTGCGGAAATATCAATGGGGATGTGCTGCTTTTTACTGCCGACACCTTTGAACTGGTATCCCAATTGACTGGCCACGCGGCAAGAGTCACGGATTTAGGGTTTAGCCCCGACAGCAAAACGCTTGCTTCCTCTTCCTACGACGGCAAAGTGTTGTTTTGGGAACTTGCAAACCTAACAAACCCGCCAATCGTTATGGACGACAATTCCGGCTTTGTGTTCTCCCTGGCTTTTAGTCCGGACGGAAAAAGTCTGCTGAGTTCGAGTGCCGATGAGCCGAGGCTTGTGAGCCGCCCAACCATGGCTAACATGATGGCTGGCCAGATCTGTGGGCTCGTGAGCAGGAACTTCACACAGGATGAATGGAAAACATACGTGGGCTCAGATATTCCCTATGAAAAAACATGTCCTGCCGTTCACAAACTTGAAATAGGAATTAAAAAAAATGAAGAGTAAAGCAATCCTTACCCTGGCGCTGTTCCTTGCGACAGTTGCCGGATCAAACCTTCTGAAGGCCCAGGAAAACTGCGCCTTGAATCTTAAACGCGCGCAGGAACTATTCGGCATCGGCCAAATTGAGGAAATACCTGTCTTAATTGAATCCTGCCTGCAATCAGGTTTCACGAGGGAGGAAAAAATATTGGCCTATAAAATCCTGATTAATGCCTATGTTTTTGATGACAATCCTGAAAAAGCCGGAGTTGTTATGCTGGGATTTCTCAAGAAATACCCTGAATACAATGTTATCAGCACCGACCCTTCTGAGTTTATTAATCTTATGCAGCAGTTTGATAACCGCCCAAGATTTTCTGTTGGATTGACTCTCGGTGGCACCTCCTCCGTGATTCGGGTAATTGACCCTGTAAATACCAGCCCTTTGAGAGGGAATTTTGGCCTTTACAGTCCCTCTGGCATAGGATATCACGCTAGTTTGATGTTTATCAAAAATCTGAATTCGAAAATTGAACTTGCCATAGAAACAGATTTTAAAAGCACGGTTTTCAGCCAATCTCTTAGTCCAAACAGCTTTACCTCCATTTCATACATCGAATCCCAACAAATTATTAGCCTTCCGGTCTCAGCCACTTATACTTTAGGAAAAGGAAAATATACTCCGTATGCGCGTCTTGGGATCAATACAGGCTTGCTTATTAGTTCAGGGGCTGATATTATTACCGATCCGGGCAGCGAGAGTCCCCGAATTTCAAACCTCAATAATCGCCAATTGATCGGCTTTTATGGTGTTTTGGGCGGTGGAGTGAAATTCAAAATATCAAAAGCATACTTGTTTCTGGATGTACGATATAATGTGGCCCTTGCAAACCAGGTAAACAACTCCGGACGCAATGATACGACTGCTGATGAACTTTGGCTGTATCAGACAAGAGACGATAATTTCTATCACGATGATGTGAATTTCAGTCTGGGTTTCGTCAGAACCCTGTACCAACCCAGAAAAAAATAATTTAAACAGTTAACCGGAAGGAAATGAAAAAGATTCTGTTTCTCTTAAGCCTTTTATTCATGCTGGTTGCCTGTCAAAAAGAAGTGTCCGACCTGCAGTCGGAGTATTTTGTTAGGTTCTATGGGGATGCCCTCGACGATATTGCCGGCGATATAGGGCTCACGCCCGAAGGCGGATATGTATTTGCGGGAACAACCACTCGCTCGTCCCCCAGAACTGATAAAGACATCATCCTCATAACCACTGATAAATTTGGATTCCAAAATTCAGAGACTGTTTATTTCGGGGGATTGGGAAACGAGACCTGCAAGGGCTTGTTGGTTCTCGACGATGGTTATGTGTTAACGGGTTCGGTGAATACAGGTGGAGTGGACAGCTTAATTCTGGTGAAATTCGGGACCGACGGGATTCTTAAGTGGAGCCTTGTAATGGATACAGACCTTTCCTGGGACAGAACAGGGCAGGGAAACGACATTGCACTTATAAACAATCAGATTGTCATTGCCGGTTACACCCTTAGCGGTGGTCCCCAAAAACCGATGTTCTGTACCTTCACCCTCGAGGGCAGAAAATTTGATTGGGATTCCCCTCCTTCTAATCCCGGAGGCTATTATACCTCAATATTCGAAAGAGACAAACAAATCTTCGGGTTTGGCACCAGCCTCCAAAATGCTTCAAATTCAGATATGTTTATCATTGGGAAGGGAAACATATCCGATCGATACCCATTTGCCCTTTCAGGAAACGAAACTTCTTCCAAAATTATTCCTGCTGAAGGTAGCGGTTTTTTCTTTGTCGGGACTGCCGACCCTCTTGGCTCGGGATTTAGCCAGATCGTAATAAAGAAGTTAAAAAATGATTTCTCCGAAGACTTAAGCTTTAATACAAATCCTTTAGGCTCTGATGCTGATTTCCGCGGAGTAGACATTAAGGAAATGGAAGACGGAAGCCTGGTAATACTGGGCGACAAATCCCGATCAAACGACACCGATATTGTTCTGCATTTTTTAAACCCGGATGGAACCACGAAGTCTTCCAAGGTTTTTGGAAGGACGGGTAATCAGACAGCCTATGCGATGGAACTTACGCCCGATGGAGGTATTATTGTTTTGGGCAGTAACCGCCAGGAGAAAACCAATAGCATGATTACCCTGATCAAGACTGATAAAGAGGGAAATATCTGGGAATAACACACATTAACCGGAAAATAATTTGAAATGAGGATATTTAAGAAATTTTTACTGTCGGGCCTGATTTTATGTTTTCCTGTTCTTTTAAGCGCAGAGGGAACTTTAAGCGTTGCCGGTTCAATTACATTAAATCATTCCGAGCAGGACATTATTGACGGGAATCAGGAAATCATCCTGAATATTACGAATGGCGCTACATGGATTGCCTCTGTTGCCGACAGTCTTGCCGACTGGCAGTCGGTTTTTGCTTCTTCTGGCAGTTGGTACGAGATAAGCTCATTGCTTTCATTGGCACATCTGGAAAGAACAAATGACACCGTCTTTACAATCACTCTACCGGCATCTGCTGCTTATACTATTTGGGCTGACGAGACCGTTACGATTGCCATTCCCGACGAATTGCTGGCCACCGGCAGTGCGCTTAACACCTCAGCTTTTACGATTACCGATGAGGCACCGGTTATTTCAATCTATTCCGGGTCCACCCTGCTG
>JAIFNN010000222.1 GCA_020047715.1 Bacteroidota bacterium
TAATGATTCTGCGAGTTCCAATACATCAGGCAGACTACCCAAGTATTTCAATAATCAGGGAAAGATTTGCATAACTCCAGTCTTACCTCGACAGATAAAATCCCTGTTTGAGCATGGCTGAGGGATTGCCGCCCACAAATATCTCAAAATCGCCCTCTTCAGTTACCCACTGATTATTAATCCCAATACTGGCCAGATCCTTATCGGTAAGAATGAAGGAAAGTGTCTTTGTTTCACCCGGTTCCAGATTAATCTTGTTAAAGCGCACCAGCTTTTTAACATCAGGAGAAACCGTTGCCACGAGGTCTTTCAAAAAAACCTCAACGACTTCCTTTCCTGCAACACTGCCTGTGTTGCTCACATCGACCGAAATCGTCAATTCCTGGCCCTCGGAAAGCGTATCCTTGCTGAGTTTCAATTCTGAATATTCAAAACGGGTATACGACAAGCCAAATCCGAACTCGTACTGGGGATAAAACCCGTCGTAGCCCCAATTGGTATCTCTAACGTCGGACTTTTTATGCTTGTAGATCATAGCGTTTCCCGAATACTTTGGGTAGGTGTATGGAAGTTTCCCGCTGGGATTTACCTTTCCAAAGATAATGTCGGCAATGGCTCTGCCCCCCTCGTTGCCCGGCAGGTAGGCCATGAGAATTGCATCGCAATGAGGTTCTATTTCCCGGATGATCCTTGGACGCCCCTGCACCATAACCAGGATTACCGGCTTGTTGGCTGCGGCAAGTTTTCTTACCAGTTCCTGCTGGGCTTCGGGTAGTTCCAGCTCGTTAATATCCGAAGCTTTTTCGGAGGCAGGGATTTCCCCAACACAAACAATCACGTAATCGGCCTTGCGAGCCATGGAAAGGGCTTTGTCGGAATTCACATCTTCCAAATAACCTGTGCCTTCGATGAAACGGGTTCTTTCATATCCCACATTTGCTTTAACCGCATCCAGAATGGTTAATTTATCCTGATCGTTGTATTCGGTAGCTTGTCCGAGGAAAGACCTTGACCAGGCCCCGTTCAACACATTAATTGAGTTGGATGCATAACCGGTTACGAGAACTTTTTTACCTAACGGAAGTGGCAGTAAATTATTATCGTTCTTCAGAAGAGTAACAGCTTCGCTAGCTGCCTGGTAATTCAGCTTTACACTTTCCTCTCCGGCAAAAAGGCTATAGTTTTCCGGATTATTATAGGGTACCTCAAACAGGTTCAGATAGAATTTCAGACGCAGAATGCGGCTTACGGCATCATTGATGCGACTCATGGGAATCTCGCCCTTTTCCGTCAGGTCAACAATATAATCGACAACATCTGCATCAAAGGGATTCATTATGAGATCCAATCCGGCGTTAACTGCCATTTTGGTAGCTTCGCGTTTATTTGCTGCCGAACTGTGGGCGTTTACGAGGAATTCGATATCGCTGAAATCGGAAATCACAACTCCTTTGAAGTGCATTTCACCTTTTAGAATGTCGTTAATGTAATAAGAGTTAATATGACAGGGGATTCCATTCACGGCATTGGAACTCAGCATGACTCCCATCGCACCGCTTTCAATGGCTTTTTCAAATTGAGGCAGAAAATATTCCCTCAAATAATTCTCGGGAATAAGTGCGTTGGCTCTGTCTTTGCCATTGAGTGACGCACCATATCCCAGGTAATGTTTCAGGCAAACCGCGGTGCTGGTAGAATCGTGTAGACCCTTATGCTGAGAGCCCTTAATATAGGCTACTCCCATTTCTGAAACCAGGTAGGTATCTTCACCGGAACTTTCGCCGATACGTCCCCAAAGCGGGGTAATGGCCAAGTCGAGGTTAGGATTAAAGTTCCAGGGAAGGGAAGCCGAACGGGCCTCGTAGGAAGTTACCTCCCCCGCGATTCTTGATATCTCAGTGTTCCAACTGGCAGCAATGCCGATCTGATGGGGAAACATCGTTGAACCAAGAACATAGTTAGCCCCGTGAATGTTGTCGATACCATAAAGAACAGGAATGCCCAAACGGGTTTCCTGCATAGCCGCATCCTGAATCTTCTTGATGAACCCGAACCATGTATTCTTGTCAGGAGGAAATCCCGGAGTATTATGGATAGACCCAACTCCATAGTCGACAATAAACTTACGAAACCTTGCCGTATCAAAAGCCGCTGTATCGCGCAGATCCCAATAGCCTTTTGTAAGCAGGGCTGGCAAGCCTATATTCAGCATTTGACCGGCCTTTTCCTTTAAAGTCATTTGTTCAAGAAGCATCTGAATCTTATACTCGGTATCAACTGTCTCCAGCTGGCTGATTTTACCATCGAAAAGGTATGTGGACTTGTCGATGTTGCAAGAAAATGTTGCAATTGCAAGCGAGGCAAAAAAAACAATCGGTTTTATTCTTAGCATTGGAAATAGCGTTTTTAGCAATTCCTGTCGGAAGAGTTCGTTAGTAAGTAGTAATTAGTCAGGTTGCAAAGATATGCTTTCGAATCCAATAATTTTAATTAAAACAAAAACCAAGCCCTCATAACTCAAACTTTTTGAAAGACTTTCGCTGATCTTTAAAATTTTGTACTTTTACATACTTTTGTAGTTTGGGTTCGATAGGCAGGATATGAACTGTTTTTGGTTCTTCGGAGCCGGGAGGAGTTGTTATGACTCATTATTCCAATCATTCTGAAATCAGCAGGAAAGACATTTTTTCTTTGCTTCTTTCCTTATGGTATCTCTTTGGGGCTTGCCCAGTTTCGGCACAAATCAACCGTTTTGATCACTACCAGGTAAGCGACGGGCTTTCCCAGAGCGTTATATTAAGTGTTTTTCAGGATTCCGATGGATTTATCTGGTTTGGAACTCAAAGTGGGCTGAACCGTTATGACGGTTATGAATTTGTGAATTATTTCAACGACCCTTTAAACCCAAACAGCCTTTCCAACAACTGGATTTACGACATTGCGGAAGACAATCAGGGATTTTTGTACCTTGCCACCAAAGGAGGACTAAACAAGTACGATAAAAAAACAGGCCTGTTTTCAAGGCTTGACTTTCCTTTCGCAGACAGTTTGTCTATCACAAGTTTCATTTATGGACTCTGCTACGCCGACAGTATTTTATATATTAACACCCCCCCGTCTCTCATAGCTTTTAATACGGCAAGCGGAGAATTCGAAAAATTCAGGAATAATTTCGAGCATCCAGGGACGGTTCTGGATATAGGTTCCCGCATCCTTCGGGCCATTGACGGACGTCTTTGGATTGCCTCGTACAATGGACTGGCCTGCTTTGACCCTAAAACCCAAAAATTCTCCAATTTCAGCTTAAACCAAACCACCTACAATATTGCTAGCAATGCCGTAACTGCCCTGTTTGAAGAAGCCGACGGGAATATTTTGGCAGGAACAGAAAACGGACTCTTTCTGATCAGGACAAAAACAAATGAAACCTTCCGCTTAAACCACATAGAGCAGCAACTCCACAGCACGTTTGTGCGAGCTGTTTGCCGAGACCACGAAGGCAATTTATGGGTTGCCTCCGAAGGAGGAGGGTTGGCAAAGCTTAGTATCGACAAGGAATACCGACCCCTGCACGCGATCATTTACCGACACAGCCAGGCTTTCGTGAGCCATGATATTATCTACTCCCTGTTCACCGATCGTTCCAACAATTTATGGATCGGCACCATTGCCGGGCTTGACAAGCTCAACCTCAAAAAAACAGGTGCTAACATAATCTCTACAAGCGGAGAGCCGCAATCCTACAATATTTTGGATAACGTTATAGCATCGGTATATAAGGATCATTCAGGTCGTTTATGGGTTGGGAACTGGGGCAAAGGTCTCAATATTCTTTCCGGAGACCGCAATCCGAACGATATCAGGCATTACACCTCTGAAATGGCAGGCAGCAACCGTATTCCCGAAAATCATGTGCACGTGATTTTTGAAGATTCCAAGGGAAGAATCCTCATCGGAACCCGGGACGGCGTTTCCGTTTATCGGCCATTTGACCAATCTTTTCAAGCCTTGCACGAATTCTTCGATAATCCTGACTTTAATTGTTTCGGAAACATCAGGGTATATTGCATGATGGAAGACCTCAAGGGCAAAATATGGATCGGCACAGGAAACGGCATAAGGATTCTCGATACCGATGCAAACACAATCCGCGCTATCCGCGCCGAAAACGAGGAAGGTTTTCGCATCAGCAGCAACCTTGTATACTCGATAATGGAGGAAGAGGATGGAGAGATATGGATTGCAACGGCCGAAGGGCTTAACCTCTACAATCCCAAAACTGACCGCATACAATGCCTTACTCATAAACCTTCTGCCGGAAACTCGCTCTGTAATAATTATGTAATCTCACTCTACCAGGATAAGCAAGGATTGATATGGATCGGCACCGGCTCGGGGCTGAACCTCTACTCCAAAGAAGACTCGGTTTTTCAGTATTTCTCCCGCACAAGCGGGTTGCCCAGTGAGATCATTTACAACATTACGGGGGATAATAAGGGGAACATTTGGCTAACTACGGGCCGCGGACTTGTGTTCACCGATCCGTCCAATCCCGCAGGAATAAAATTTGCCCAACTTGAACAGTTGCAAGGCAAGGAATTTAACCTTAAAGCCGTTTATACAGCCGAAGACGGGGAACTGTTTTTCGGGGGAATGGATGGCTTGTACTCTTTTTATCCCGATTCGCTTCAGCGAAATCTATACATTCCCCCGGTGAAAATAACCTCCATTGAGAAAGAAAACAACGGGGTATTAAGTTCCATGAACAATTACCTTGAGGTAATTAATTTGAGCTACCACGACTATGCCTTTACCATTGAATTTTCGGCTCTTGATTTTACCTCCCCCGGGAAAAACAAGTATATGTATCGTATGGAGGGCATTTCCAACAAATGGATTAAGCTTGGGGAAAGAAGATTTGTGCATTTTACAAATCTGCGACCCGGATCCTACATATTCAGGGTTAAAGGTTCAAACAGCGACGGAGTTTGGAATGAGGAACCCACATCCCTTGGAATCAACATCAGCCCTCCATGGTGGGCGAGCAATTATGCATATCTGGTCTATCTCCTAATTCTAGCAGCAGCAATTCGGTTTGTTATATATTTCCGTGAACGGGCTCTTAGAAGAGAAAAAAAGCGACTTGAAATCGAAGTTCTAAGGCGAACGGGGGAGATCACAAGAGAAAAACAACATGCTCAGGACAGCGAAGAGAATCTTAGGTCAACAATAAATTCTCTGGACGACATTCTTTTTGTGCTCGACGAGAAAGGCAGGTTGCAGGAATTTCACAACCCCAAAAAACGAAAAACCCATTTCATATTCCCAGAAATGCACATGGGAAAACACTTTACTGAAATAAGTTTCCCGGAAGATGTAATTGAGCAGTTCAGAAATGCTTATGAGACTTTTGGGAATTGCAGCAAAACAGTTGCTTTCGACCATCAGTTCAACGATAACGGGAAGACCTATTGGTATAACACAAAACTCTCACCTAAAAGGAATTTGGAAGGTGAGCTCGCCGGCTTTGTGATTGCAGCGAGGGATATAACCGACCGGAAAGAATCGGAGGAATTGCTCACAAAACAAAAAGAAAAACTTGACGAACTGAACACGACCAAAGACAGATTCTTCTCCATCCTTGCGCACGATCTGAAGAATCCGTTCACCAACCTTTATTCGTTGAGTGAGCTGCTGATAAAGAACTACCATCATCTGGAAGAAATTGAAAAGCGCGAGGCACTTCAGAAAATCCACAAGTCTTCAGGCTTCATTTATGACCTTCTGGAAAACCTTTTAACCTGGTCACGCGCGCAACGGGGGAAAATAGACTTTAATCCCGTTTCTTTTGATCTCCAAAATATTATCGAGGAAAATATAAACCTTCAGAGATTATCGGCTGAAAAAAAAGACGTGAAAATCGTGTGCAAAGCCAAGGGCATCCTGCATGCCCATGGCGACAGAGAAATGGTAAATACCGTGATGCGCAACCTCTTGAATAATGCTGTAAAATTCAGCAACAGCGGCGGACAAATAGACATTGATGCGAAAAAACAAAAAGATCATTTTGTTGTCAGCGTGAAAGATGAAGGCGTTGGTATTTCCGTGGAGGACCAGAGAAAACTTTTCCGTCTCGATGAGAAATACAAGTCAACGGGTACTGCGGGCGAAACCGGTACCGGTCTGGGTCTTGTTATCTGTAAGGAATTCATGGAGAAGCACGGCGAAAAAATCTGGTGCGAATCGAAAGTCAACAAAGGTACAATTTTCCATTTTTCTCTGGCAAGCACTTAAGTGCCACAGCTTTTCTCACCCTCTTCAATGCGCTTCAAGTGACAAAACAACAATTCACCGGTTTTCTCGTCTCTCAGGTGCATCCCATTGCCCTCGCAGAATTTGTAAAAATCGCAATCCGCACAGATCCCGGTTTTCGTCCAGCTTTTATCCCTGAATACCTTGTACCCGTTCTGCCAGACCGCAGCAAAATCGTCTCTGTAGATATTACCCTGAATAAAATTATCTCTCAGGTTCGGACATGCTGAGATCGACCCGTCGGCTAATATTGAAGCTATGTTTATTCCTGCCCGGCATATAAAAAAATTATCCCTGACCTCACCCTCGTAATTGCCTAAAAAGCCTTCACAGCCATAATTCAATTTTATCCTTCTCTCGTTGCGTGTCTTTTTAATAAAATCAAACAAGGCTTTGAATTCCCCAGGCTCCAATTGCAATTCACTGTGCTGCAAAGCCCTCCCAACGGGAAAGACCGTGAAAATGCGCCATTCCTTTACTCCGGCCTCAATCAGCAACTCTTTTAAAAGTTCAAGCTCATGAAAGTTTTTTTGGTTGACACAGCTAACCACATCGGATTTCAATTCCGTGATTCCGACAACCCGTTTAATGGCATTAAGCGCATTAGAGAAACTTGTATTTGAGCCTCGTAGCCAATTATGTGATTCTTCGAGCCCGTCGAGACTTATCGTTACGGCTCGCAAGCCCGATTTCAGCAGTGAGTCGAGACGTTGGCTGTTAAGCAGCATTCCGTTCGACACAAGTCCCCAGGGAAAACCTCTTTGATAAAGGCTTGCACCAATTTGCTCCAGATCTTTTCGAACCAGAGCCTCTCCCCCGGTAAGCACAATCATGGTATCGTTAGGATTCACAATCCCATGCAGCTGATCGATTGCCTTTAGGAAATCCGCAGCAGGCATGTCTTTCACAACTGCGTCTTTTTTACAGTCGCTTCCGCAATGAATGCAGTTCAGATTGCATATGAGGGTACACTCCCAAAGAATGTAATTCAACTGGTGAAGACGAGTCTCGTTTTTCCTGTATTTTCTGAAAAGATTAAGGGCAAGCTTCTTTTTGAATGGCAATCGGGAGACGGTCATTTTTTGGGATTCAACTTTACGTCAAGCTTTTTGCTTGTCTCTCCACTGTACCAATCGCCATCGCCGTTGATAAACGTGGGGTCATTGAATTCAAGGGTCGTATCGAGATCCTGAAACGTGCCATTTGCTTCAAAGTCAATATCCTGAAACCTTATTGCATAGCTCTGGTCTTCAGGGAATCCCCATTTATCAACAACCTGGTAATTGCCATCCGCATCGGCAAAGGCGGTGTCGGCCTGCATAATTACCCTAATATTTTTAACCGGCAGGTTGGTTTCAAGGGATGAGACATTACCGTTCACAATAAATTTCGCCGAAGGAGTTCCATACTCATCCATTGATTCGCACGACATAGCATAGCCCAACATTGC
>JAIFNN010000141.1 GCA_020047715.1 Bacteroidota bacterium
TCCCCCAAAAATATATTTGCCCTGATAGGCTAACAGAACACCAGCCAATATCGGAGCCATGTAGCCAATGGCATAAGCCTTGGTGATGTGTCCTGCAGCTATGATTATGAGGTTATAGGACCCAAAGGCAAAGGCTGTTGCGCCAATAAACGACAGAAAAGGGGCCATCTTCAAAACCCGCAAGAGGAAGTAAAATCCCAGAAGGTAAATAAACATGATCCCCACCGTGAAATAAGGCAGGAATAAACGCAATACAGGCTGAAGCGAATGAAAGATGTTATTGGTTTTCCCGCCCTGAATAAGATAAGCCGGCATTCCACCAAACATCGAGTTGGTCCACATGGCAACCTCTCCGGTCTGCTCCTTATGCAGAGCAAGCTCGCGACTCATCCCCGCAACATGAGTCATGTCGTTCTGGTAGAGTACTTTTCCTTCGAAAACGGGAGAAAAAAACACAAACGAGATTACCACGAATACTGCTACTGCAATGAAATCCGGTAATACTGCCTGCAAAATCTTTTTCATTCTGTATTGTTTTATGATTTGAAAATCTCTCGGGCTTCCCTTATAAACCTGTGCGCGACCGGTTTACTGTCAGATTACGATCCACAAACGGTATCAGGGAAAAACTACTTCAACTTCTCAAGCAATTTCCTCAGGCTAAGTTTGTCTGCCACAATCTCATTGACATTTTTAACTGCAATGCGTTCCTGAAGCATGGTATCTCTGTACCGGATGGTTACGGTGTCGTCCTGGAGTGTCTGATGGTCAACAGTAATGCAATAGGGAGTTCCAATGGCATCCTGCCGGCGATAACGTTTACCAATGGAGTCTTTTTCGTCGTATTGGCAATAGAAATCGAATTTCAGGGAATCGATAATCTCACGCGCTTTTTCAGGAAGCCCGTCTTTCTTCGTAAGGGGCATGATGGCGAGTTTTACGGGAGCCAATGCCGGGGGAAGCCTTAAAACCACGCGGGTATCTATTGTGCCGTCGTCTTTCTTGATCTCCTCTTCATCGTAGGCTGCGGAGATGATCTGAAGAAACATCCGGTCGACCCCGATCGATGTCTCCACAACAAAAGGAACATAAGATTCATTGGTCTCGGGATCGAAATACTGCAGCTTCTTGCCCGAGAATTGCTGATGACTTCCAAGGTCAAAGTCGGTACGTGAATGTATTCCTTCGACTTCCTTAAAGCCAAAGGGAAACTTGAATTCTATATCGGTTGCGGCATTGGCATAATGGGCCAGTTTTACATGGTCGTGGAAACGGTATTTTTCAGCTCCGAAACCAAGCGACTGGTGCCATTTCATGCGAATCTCTTTCCATTTTTTAAACCAGTCAAGTTCCTCGCCGGGCTTAACAAAAAACTGCATCTCCATCTGCTCGAATTCACGCATCCGGAAAATAAACTGACGGGCAACAATCTCGTTACGGAATGCCTTTCCTATCTGGGCAATTCCGAAGGGGATTTTCATCCTTCCTGTTTTCTGAACATTGAGGTAGTTCACAAAAATTCCCTGGGCAGTTTCCGGACGGAGGTATATTTTTGTGGCCCCCTCGGAATTTGAACCCATTTCGGTCGAGAACATCAGATTGAATTGCCTTACATCGGTCCAGTTACGGGTGCCGGAAACCGGACAAACAATTTCGTAATCTTCAATAATTTGCTTTATTTCTTTAAGGTCGGAATCGTTGAGGGCTTTGGCGAAACGGTTGGTAAGCTCGTCGAACTTTACTTTGGTTTCGAGCACACGGGGATTGGTCTCCCTGAACATTTCCTCGTTGAAACTGTCGCCAAATTTCTTTGCCGCTTTTTCAACTTCCTTGTTCATCTTGTCTTCAAACTTGGCAAGCTGCTCTTCAATCAAAACATCGGCACGATACCTCTTTTTTGAGTCTTTGTTGTCGATGAGGGGATCATTGAAAGCGTCAACATGTCCGGAAGCCTTCCAGATCGTTGGATGCATGAAAATTGCCGAGTCGAGTCCCACTACATTCTCGTGCAGCAGCACCATCGAATCCCACCAGTATTTTTTTATATTGTTCTTTAATTCAACTCCATATTGACCATAATCGTAAACTGCTGCAAGCCCGTCATAAATTTCACTCGAAGGGAAAACATAACCATATTCCTTGCAATGAGCCACCAGTTTTTTAAAAACATCTTCCAAAGCCATGTGTAACTGTTTTTTAGTAAAAATAATGCGACAAAAGTAATTTAAAAACTTTGGTTTTCGGCATAATTTTTTGCGCTAATTATTCGCAGCGGCAATAAAAGTTTTGATCAGTTATTCCGCGTGTTTCCAAAGGATGTCTTCCCTTTTGCCTTAGTTTTTTTATTAACGGGGGAGGTGCACTGCCAGGCGGTTAAGCAATTTCATGAGAACGACCTGCTCCAAACCGGCCATCCTGCTGCAAAGAGACTGTTTCAAACATTTAGTGACAAAATAATTCGAGAGTGAAAAATCGGTATGAATGCGTGGCTAGTGTGTTTTTAAAGTATAATTGTTACTTGATTGCTAATGGGCATTAGCATAATTTTACTCATCCAGATGAAGATTGCTGAAAGGTACAAATACCAAAAAGTATGTCCAAATACTACAAGACACAGATGCTGAACGAGTTTATACTCAACCAGCAAAATGCCTTTCCCTATGCCAAAGGTGATTTGACGCGGTTGCTGTACCATTTAAGTCTAGCTTCGAAACTGGTGAACCGCGAGGTCAACATGGCCGGACTGGCCGAAATCCTTGGCGAAACCGGGCGAACAAACATTCAGGGCGAAGATGTAAAGAAGCTGGATGAGTTTGCCAATGAGCAGTTTATCAAAATCATGTCTTCCAGCGGAATGGTCTGCGGACTGGCATCGGAGGAAAACAACGGAATTGTAACCTTTGACAATTCACTAAGTAGAGAGGGGAAGTACATCGTTTGCCTCGATCCGCTTGACGGTTCGTCGAATATCGATGTAAATGTTTCCATCGGGACGATATTTTCCATTTATCACCGAAAAACGCCCATTGGAAGCCTGCCCGACGAAAGCGATATTCTACAGCCCGGAATACGGCAAGTGGCTGCAGGATATATAATTTACGGTTCGTCCACCATGCTGGTATACACAACAGGGCTGGGAGTTACCGGCTTCACACTTGATCCTTCGATCGGAGAATTTTGCTTATCGCATTTCCAGATCCAGACCCCGGATTCCGGCTTGATTTATTCGGTTAACGAGGGGAATTACAATGACTTTTCACCCGGCGTCAGGAAGTATATCGATTACTGCAAAAGCAACAAGGATAAAAAATCCTTATCGGGAAGGTATATCGGGTCGCTGGTCTCGGATTTTCACCGAAACCTCATGAAAGGCGGGATTTATATGTATCCCCCGACAGCTGCCCAGCCCTCGGGTAAACTGCGGCTCCTTTACGAATGCAACCCCATGGCATTTCTGGCCGAACAGGCAGGGGGAAAGGCCAAGGATGGACAGGGCAACAGAATTATGGAAATCGTGCCGCAGGAAATTCACCAGCGTGTTCCGTTTTTCACCGGATCGAGAGACATGGTTGACAAAGTTGAGGAATTTATTAGGCGGGAAACAAAAACGACCAACCCCGGTTAAGGAGTTGGCCTTTTATTTGGGGAAAATCCGGAATTGTTACTTTTTCCTCATCGGAACAATGCCCGCCATTTCGCCGATAACGTTAACCAGTTCAGCATCGCCCGGCACGATAATCTTGGAATTGTCGCGGAGAGCAGTCTCCATAGCTTCTAGTTTTCTGAGCACCTGCGCATTTCCCACGAAATACCTCTCAGCGGCTTCGTTCACAAGTTTAATTGCCTCGGCTTCTCCCTCCGCCTGGAGTATTTTTGACTGGCGCACGCCTTCGGCCTCTTTGATCTTGGCTCTCTTTTCACCGTCGGCAACGGTTTCCCTTGCGGTTGCATAATCGATAGCGGCAATCTTCTCGTTCTCAGCCTTAACAACCTTATTCATGGTTTCCTGCACGTCGGAAGGTGGGTCGATCTCTTTCAACTCCGTCCTTACAATAGCAATTCCCCAGCTGGAAGTTTCGGTCTTCAGCGTCTCATGAAGTTCCGAATTGATCTTTCCCCGTTCCGAATTGGCAGATTTCAAGGTCATCGTGCCGATAATGTTCCTGAGGGTGGTTCGCGCCAGGCTGACAATCTGCCTTTGATAAAGGTTCACATTATACTGCGAAGCCTTTACGCTGTCCTCGTCTGCTTGTACCTTGAAATACACCTGAGCGTCAACCCGAGCGTTCAGATTGTCGTTGGTGATGATTTCCTGGGGATCGGCGTCCACCATTTGTTCTGTGATGTTTACTTTGTACATCACCTCGATGACCGGAATAATCCAGTGAAATCCGGGATTTGCCAAGCGGCTGTATTTACCCAGTCGCTCAATCAGTCCTTTGTGTGTTGGCCTTACGATCCTGATCCCAAGAAAAAAAAGCACAACCACGCAAATAATTACAATCCATAATGTGTTACTCATCTTAGCCTCCGTTTTTTAGGTTTAGTGATAGGTTTTGATTTTAAGAATCTCAATGTACAAGTTAAGACGTTTTCTGTTGAAAAAATACTACAGTCGGGGAAAAATAATTCTCATGCTTTCCAATAAACGTAACAATATTTTGTTTGAAATTCCCCCGGACAGTTGAATAGAGAAAAGGCAGTGAGGCAAATTGGAATAGGGTATCGGAGATGCTATATGTTTTTTTGCAAAAAGGCCGGAGATGAAGAAGGAGGCCAAAATTCTTCCTGCTTGTGGATATCAAATCTTAATTAATATTCTATCTTTGTAAGCGCCTGTTTCAAAGGCCAAATAGCATCTCCATCAATGAATTCCAGCTCCAAACAAAAAGAATTTGACAAACGTTATCTGCAAATGGCTCGTATCTGGGCGCAGAATTCATATTGCAAAAGGAGACAGGTAGGAGCTATTATTGTAAAAGCCCGGATGATAATTTCCGATGGCTACAACGGTACTCCCGAAGGCTTTGAAAATATTTGCGAAGATGAGAACAATAAGACCAAACCCTATGTTCTTCATGCGGAAGCAAATGCAATAACCAAAGTGGCAAAATCGAACAATTCAAGCGATGGAGGCACCTTGTACGTTACAACTTCCCCCTGCATGGAGTGCTCAAAGCTGATTATTCAGGCAGGAATAAAACGGGTTGTCTTCTCTGAACTTTACAACAAGGAGGAGGGTCTCAGGTTGCTCGAAAAAGCGAAAATCGAATTGGTACATTTAAAGATTGATTAAGAAGGACATTATGAAGAATTTGAAAAGTATACTGCTTCCCCTTATATTCTCACTGATACTTATTGCCGGAATCCTTATCGGAAACTGGTATAGCAGTAATTTCTACGGACAGGATCTCTCCTTGAAACAGATTTTTGGGTCTGGCGCCTCATCCAACCCTCATGGAAATATGAGTGGTTCCGGAATGCTTCCTGCTACAAACAAGCTAAACTCTATTTTGAATTATATCAGCAGTGAGTATGTTGACACGGTGAGCATCGATAAACTTACCGAATCGGCCATCCCATCCATTCTTGAGGAGCTTGACCCACACTCGGTTTACATTCCCGCACGCGACCTCTCAAAATACAACGAGCCGCTGGTTGGAAATTTCAGCGGGATCGGGGTTCAGTTTAATATGGTCGATGACACTGTTGCAATCATTAACACAATTGCAAACGGGCCTTCGGAAATTGTTGGGATTTTTGCCGGCGACCGTATTGTGAAAGTAGACGGCAGAACCGTTGCCGGCGTCAAACTTCCATCGGACTCTATTGTTGGTATGCTTCGCGGACCCAAAGGGACCACTGTGAAAGTCGTTATCATGCGCAGAACTGAAAAAGAGCTGCTGGATTTCGAAATTACCCGGAATGATATTCCCCTTTACAGTGTTGATGTGGCATACATGATAAGCGACCAGACCGGCTATATAAAAATCAGCACCTTTGCCCAGACAACCTATGAGGAATTCCTCGAAGCGGCTGAAAAACTGCATGCACTGGGAATGAAAAAGATGATCCTTGACCTCAGGAGCAACGGCGGTGGGATTATGGATGCCGCCACACGCATTGCTGACGAGTTTCTGGAAGATAACAAGCTCATTGTTTATACTCAGGGAAAAGCACGTGCCCGCTATGACGTTTTTTCCACTTCCGGCGGTACCTGCAAAGACGATGAGGTTTGCATACTGATGGATGAGTTTTCCGCATCTGCAAGCGAAATCCTGGCAGGGGCTATTCAGGATAACGATCGGGGGACGATTATTGGACGTCGTTCATTTGGCAAGGGACTCGTACAGGAACAGATACAGTTTCGCGACGGTTCTGCCCTGCGCCTTACCATTGCCCGCTACTACACGCCCACCGGCCGGTCCATTCAAAAACCCTATAACGGCGATAAAACAGACTATTATTCTGATCTGAGCGATAGATTTGAACACGGGGAATTCGAAAATGCCGATAGCATTAAGTTCTCCGACTCTCTGAAATTCGTTACTCCCGGTGGAAAAATTGTTTACGGGGGAGGAGGGATTATGCCCGATATCTTTGTCCCTATGGATACCACCGGAATATCCCCCTATTTCAACCGGGTCAGAAACCTTGGTTTTATCTACCGGTTCGCTTTTGACTACTCTGATAAATACCGTGATAAGCTGATCAAATACAAAACAGCTTCCGAACTTTCTGCCTACCTCGACAAATCCAGCTATTTCAAAGAATTCCTGAAGTATTCCGAAGAGAAAGGGATAAGCCCGAACCCTGAGGATTTAAAGGTTTCCGGCGAACTTATCAAAGTGCAGATCAAGGCCTATATTGGAAGGAACACAATTGATAACGAGGGATTCTACCCGATAATTCAGGAAATCGACAACACACTTCTAAAGGCGCTTGAGGTTATTGAAGATTGATTCATAAGCACTTCAGCTTTCTATAGGCCGCAAAACGAAAAAGTACGGCTGAATATGTGTTATCATAAGCACTCGAAGCTGGAATCGAAAAACACTTTCAGTTCCTCTGCGGCTTTGTCTTTTTCCTCGATAAAACCCATATGCCCGCTTTTTTCCAGACAAACAAGTCGTAGTGTGGGAGAAAGTGTTTTCATTTGCTCCATCATTTTAAAAGGAATCAGATTGTCCTTTGCTCCGCCAACCAAGAGAACCGGCAGGCTTGTTTGGGCAAGAGTCGATGAGTGGTCGGGGCGTGACTTCATAGCCTGAAGGGCTGCTACAATTCCCGGATCTGTGGTTTGATGTGCAATTCGCAGAGAGTTTTCAATGGCATCGGAAAAGACTTCAAGATTCTCATCTCCAAATAACTTGGGTATGCTTGTGTTTATGATTAGTTCTTTTTTGCCATTTCTTACAAGCTCAATCTCGCGTTCGCGGTTCTTCTTCTTTTCTTCCGAATCGGCATGACAGTGCGAGTGAAAAAGAACGACTGAATTGAGCCTTTCCGGGTACTTGTGCAACAGTTCCATGGCAACATATCCACCCATGGAGTGCCCAACGAGATGAAACGAAGGGATGCTAAGCTCGTCGCAAACTGCAATTACTGCCTTTGCCATCTGCTCCATGCCGCGATTTTCTTCAGCACTAGCCGATTTACCATGTCCGGGAAGATCAATACAAACCACAAAGTACTCGTCTTCAAAAAGCTTTGCGAATTCCTCCCACACATCCGACGATTCCAGGTATCCGTGCA
>JAIFNN010000062.1 GCA_020047715.1 Bacteroidota bacterium
TTACGTCGGACATACCGACGACATAACACGAAGGCTCCAAGAGCATAATAATGCAATAAAAAACAGCTATACCGCTAAATACCGGCCCTGGTTCGCAATGAGGAATCGATTTTTCACTTATTCCTGTTTATCAATCCCTTGAGCTGTCATTAGTAAGAAATCCAAGCTTTTCGAATAGTCTAATTCTTCATACTCTATTCCAAGGTTTCGGATATTCGTGTAATAATCTACCAGCTTTTTAAAATAGTTCTTTTCCAATTGAATTGAACTCGCTTTTTGTCCTATTTTCTCAATCAAAAACCATTTTTCAATCAATCTTGCTGTGCGCCCGTTTCCATCTTGAAAAGGATGGATTTTCACAAAAACCAAATGCAATAACGACGCATAATATAAAATCTCAAATGGGTTTAATTCAGCATCTTGCAACAAAACAATGTCATGAAATAATTTATCAAGCTCGGATTTTAATATCCCGGGACTGGCTGCAACATATTCAATTTTATCCTCACTGTTAATTACAAACATCGGATTACTGCGAACCAAACCTTGTTGACTTTTTGGTAACAGGGTTTTGCTCAAAATTGAGTGCGCCTTTTGAACATTCTCAAAAGTCAGTTTATTGTTGTCGATAAAATCATATGCCGCATATAAATCATCGGCCTTTCGGGTATAATCGGGTTTAAACTTTACTTTTAAAAACTTGTGTTTGAAATAACTGTCAAAATCAATTTCCTCTCCCTCAATCTTTGATGAATAAACAGAAGAAACAGATTTGTAAAACTGAAAAGATTCGACCGGTAAATCAAGTTTTTTTATCCTGTCAATTTTATCCAAAGGCGATTCTTTTACACTTATTGTGTAATCACCAAGCAAGGTATCTGTCAATATTTTAAAATCCATTTACCAAATTCATTGTCACAAAGATACAGTTTTAATCCCTGTTTAAAAATTTGATTACATACAGCCCGCCTGATTGGCAGACAATCCAATAAAACCTTCCCGAAAATCTTGATTCAGCAGATTGATTTACGTATATTTGTGAAATAAATTACACGTAGATGAATAACAAGTTAACGCTATCAATCGATAACCAGGTTATCATAAAAGCTAAGAAATACGCAAAAAACTCAGGAAGGAGTCTCTCTGATCTGATAGAAAATTATTTGAAAAACATCACATCAACAGAGGTCGAAAATTTTACCATAAGTCCTAAGGTTAAATCACTTATGGGGTCATTCAGCACTCCTGCTGATTTTGACTACAAAATCGAATTATCTAAGGCAATTTCAGAAAAACACCAAATATAATGCAAACTGTTTTTGTTGATACGGATGTGATTATCGATTTCTTAATTGATAGAAAACCATTTTCAGAACAAGCAGCAATTATTCTTTCACTTTCCGAATATAAGAGTATTCGGGTTTGCGCTTCGGCCCTGACTTTTGCCAATTGCTATTATATTTTAAGAAAGCTTTCCTCTCATACTAAAGTTATTTCAAAACTTAGTCAACTTGCTGAAATAGTAGATATTGTGGATGTTACTAAGAAGGTAATTATTGATTCTTTAAGGTCTGGCTTTAAAGACTTTGAAGATGCAATCCAAAATGAATCAGCGAAAAGCAACACTCAGATTAAAGTATTGATTACCAGAAATATCAAAGATTTCTATAATAGCGAGCTTTCAATACTTACTCCTGAATTATTCCTCAAATCGTTGCCAAAATAAACCGGATTGCCTGAAATAACAAGTAAACACTTCGAGGGTAGTCCGAAAACATCAATTCTTACGAATGCCCCTTCACAACAATCTTGATAATCTTAAGATTTAAAATAAAAAACCTTATGATCTGCCAGGGCACGAAGTTTCTCCAGAACATGGTAAGCCTGGTAGGCATAGGGGCATAATGTTCCTGAACATAGCCTCTTTTTTTTGTACTTGTATTTTCATTCATAGGTCTGATTTTTTTATTCAGGTAAAAGATACCAAAACGGATAACCTTTTGCTTTGTGAAGGAACATGTAATGCATAAATAGTTTCAGCCAGTGCCCGGCCAATCCCGACTCGCCGATAGTGTTTTTGATGCTTCGCCCCCATTTAGGGTATTTCTCCCAATCGGGCACTACCGGCGAAACGGTCATGGTTGCGGAATTTCCTTTGAAAAACCCAAAGCCTGCCGAAACAATACAAGCCGCTCCCATCTTACCCATCGACGCGCGATGTTTTAGTTCAGGCTTTCCAGTTTTAATCCATTCCGTGATGTTCTGAGCAACGATCTTCCCCATAACGCCCGATGGCATGCCCGTTCGTGGAGGGGAAGGAAAGATAGGCGTTCCATTCTTGCTTTTCATAGGTTTGGAAATCGCATGTGGCGGGGCAAATGCAATTCCCGGGGCAAAAATATTCGGGTAAGCGGGACTCTGATAGGTAGATGGCCAATCGCTTATGGTCCAGTCATCATAAGCTTTGACGGAGTAATCCGCATCCACCTTCATTAAATTGTTGGGAGCAAACAGTTCAAGGGTAATATCCTGCTCCGATTTATTGAAAGCTTTAATGCCATGACCCGAAAACGCCGGGATTAACATGGCAAAATCGAAATGTTCCTCTTTGTATTCTCCCTCGAGATTCTCATAAAATATTTTATTGGGCTCCAGTTTATAAACCCCGGCTTGCTTGATCCAGCTGATATCCCTTTCAATAAAAAACGACTCGGTAAAGATTTTTGTGGAAGTGATATATCCTCCTTTTTTCAGAAAGGCACCACCCATGCCAAAATCGCCCAACTCAAACTCGTTCGAAATCCACTTAATATCTGCCATTTCCCTGATTCCCAATTGTCGAAGCTCATGGTCGATGTTCAAAATATATTCGAATGCCGCCCCCTGACAGGTAGCCAAGGCATGTCCTGTGCCAACGATCAGGGTTTGCCTCTGTCCGGATTTCATTTTTTCGATACATGCCTGCAGGGATTTCCATGCGTTTTCGGCATGACTAAATGAACAAACCGATTCGGAATATTTCTCCGGACCCAATCCCTCCGTTGCCTCAAAGTTGAGTTTAGGCCCCGTGGCATTAACCAGAAAATCATAGCTCACATCCTCGGTTTCACCTTTGCGGGCTTGTTCCGTGTATTCAATTCTCACAAAGCCCTTTTCGCTGGAGGCATTTCCTTCAGGAAAAACAGATACGCATCGGGCTTGCTTGAACTGGGTTCCCCAACGTTTGTACAAGGGTGCAAGGTCAAAATGCACCTGGTCGGGTTGCATTTTACCAACACCTACCCAAATGTTGGATGGGATCCACTGATAAAAGCGACTTGGAGAAACCACAATTACCTCATGTTTTTTGGATAACCACTTCCTCAAATACGCCGATGCAGTATGCCCGGCAATTCCAGCTCCCAGAACAACGACTTTAGCCATATCTCGTTTGGATTAGAACCTAAAAATATTCATTTTTTATTGAAAAACAAGAGTTTGTGAAAAAGGCTTACTTTTTAAGACTGGCTTTCGAAAAGAGGTATTCCGGGATTTCCTGATCGAATTTAATACTTGTTATTCTGAATTCGGTGCCACTCCCTTCCTTTAGCATATCCTTGTAAACGATAGTCATGGGAAACCAGCGGCCCTGTACCTGCCTAACTTCCGAGAATTCCGTGCGCTTGAGGAGCTGGCCCGATTTGGCAAAGAGTTCTTGTTTCAGGGGAATAAAACGCTCTGCGTCAACCCAGATCTTTTGGGCAAAATAAGCCGCATCATCCACTTTTGCCACCAGGTCGAGCACATAAGCATCCCGATCGCCAAGCTTCTCCTTCCCGACAAGGCTTGAAGTGTAAACTTCAGTAAGCTTGCGGTCGTCGAGCATATCTTCATACGAAAGGTCGGAGCCCATTACCGACTGGCGCAACATATGCCCGGAGATCTGGATTATCCTGTCGGTGGAAGGCGAATAAATCCAGAGTTTGTCATCCAGCTTGAGCATCTTGGTACCCTGCTCCCTGGCCGGCGAGAGGTACTCGGTAAACGACTTTTTGGTACCCACCGAATAGGAAATTGAACTTATGGTTCGGGTTGTTCTTCGTCCGTGAATAATCATCGACGATTCAAAAACCCTGTTGTTCGACGACATATTCCGGTCAACCTTGTCAAGTATTTCTTTTGCATCGGGAGAGGTGAAAGCGGTAAAGCCTGCAAATGCAGCAAACACAGCAAATAATATTTTCATAATTAATATCTTAAAGGGTTAATTAATCTCAGTTTTTATTCAGGGTATTGGCGGCTTAATTTATCTTGGAGCTTATACTTCCAGCTCCTTAAAAAGCCGGGAAGTCTTTCGTTTATAAATCGCATAACCCGCTAAAGCATTGCCAAACTCGGTGGCAATAACTCCAGGGAAAAACCCGATATAGAACAATTCGGGTGTGATTTTGGATCTAAGTATTGCAGGCATCATCATTCCTACATTATCCATCATCCCGGTCAGATTCAGCCCGTAGGTCTGAAGGTAATACGCTCCGGCAAGTCCAAGCAAAGTGCCAAAAACGGAACCTATGATTCCAATGATAGCGGCCTCCAGAAGGGTTGTAAAAAAGATGTGCTTTTTCTCCTCTCCCAGGGCCAGGCGAATTCCATACTCGCTGTACCTTCGCAATCCCCCTAGAAGTCCTGTATTCCACAAAACAATCGACATTGCCATCACAAAAACCAAAATAAAAATGGAACTCATATGTTCAGCAAGGCTTAGGTATTGGCCGAGCTCATTCTGGTCAACCAGTCGCATCATTTGGGGAGAAAACTCATCCTCCGGCACATTGTGACCCGAGTTGAAAGATTCCATTACCTGAAGTGCCTTGGCATCGTTGTAGACCCCATCGTTGAAATACCCAAGGATTTCGCTGGAGGCATCTTCCATATCCAATGCCAACTGAGCATCACGAAGATCGATAAACACAGCTCCGCGGTCGAGAAAAGCATTCCCAAAGTTCAGGGTTCCGCTGATGATGAAAGTTTTAAACATCATACTGCCGTTCATGGTTGAGCCGAAGATTGTGATTTCGTCGCCCACTGAAACCGCGAATTTTTGGGCAAAACCTTCGCTGATAAGTGCCTCTCCCGGTTTTGAAGGTATAGAACCCTTCGCAATGGATTCCTGAATGCTCATCCGGGCAATCTCGGTGCTACCCGGTGAAAGCAGATCAATGGCAGTACCAATGGCAGGTCCCTGGGCCCGGGTCTCTCCGTTTTCGTCGGGAACGTCCAGAAGTCCGCCGAAATGGATTCGCTCCACCCATTCCATATCAGGGTAGGCAGCGTTCAATTGTGTTTTCAGACTACCTACCTCAAGAAGAGCAAGGTCGAGGGGCATTTGGTCCTCGTTTTCGGCATAGGCCTTGGTTACAACTTTAACATGACCCGTGGTGAACCGGGCGCTCAAGTCGATCATGTCCCCGAAAACCCCGGCAAAATACGAACTCAGAAATACCGTAAGAAACACCCCGGCTGAGACGATAATAACGGGTATCAGGCTCCGGCTTTTGTCGCGGATTACTCCTTTGAATATAAATTTTATCATTGCAGTTTCCCTTTCAAGGCATCTGTTGGTTTCATTTTCGAAATCTTCCGGGAAGGAAGGTAGCTTACGATAGTAGCCGAAACCACAACCAACAGAATGGTTGAGATTATCAGCCGGATGCTGTAATACGGATAGATTGTTTCAGCCAGGGTGATGTCCATTCCCTGCCCGACCCCAAAGCTTATTCCAACCTTATTAAGAAACAGGAAGAGCGGAATTCCATAAACAGCTCCCAGGAGGGTTGCCAGGATGCTGTGCGCCCCACCCTCAACGGTGAAAATTCCAACCACCTGAGCCCTCGTCATACCAAGAGCAATATAAGTCCCGATCTCTTTCTGCCGCCTGAAAATCGACAAAACCTGGGTGTCGAAAATCGCTATCAGGGCAATCAGCAGCATAAAGATCTGCATGATGCTCCCTCCCGCCTTTTTTGCAGAAATAATTTTATTGAAATCTTCCAGCAGAAAGTCGAGATCCCGGAACACCCAGTTTTCAAGCTCTCTGTCTTCGAATTCCTCACCGGCAACCAGATAGGTGGCATGATTCTTCAACTCCATCATTTCCTGAAGGGTCCGCAGGGAAAGGTAGATCTGTCCGTTATCGGCTCCCGGCACATCGCATTTGAATACTTCAGCAATCTGGATTTCACGGGCATCGAAGGTCCCGTTTTTATCCCTCCAACGAATCAGCAGCTTATCCCCGACTTTTAACTTTGCTGATTCGGCCATTCTCTTTCCGATAACCGCATAATCGATTCCGTTGTCTGATAACAAAGCCGAAACAGGGAGTTCGAGTACGGTCTGCATGGGATCGATACCTTTGAGAATTACAGCCAAAGACCTTCCCTGGGGAAAAGCAGTGGCCTGAACCACAAGGATGGGAACTAATCTTTTCGATTCCGTTTCCTTTAGAATTTCATCCGACATAAGCCCATTCGAAGCCTGAATTGTGTAGGGATCAAAACGATCGTATTCCGGATGCCAGAACTGTCCTTTGCCCGTTTCCCAGGCAATCGTGTCCTTGCGGCCCTGGCGGTTCCATCCATCGATCATGCCATTGAAAAAAATTATAAGCACGAAGGCAAAAGAAAGGACCGAAACGTTGAGCCAGGTTCGCAAACCAGCACCCAACAAATTCTTAAATGCCAATTTTAAAGCTAACATGATTTCAGTTTTTTGGGTCTGTTACGATTTCATCCTTTAAAACCTTACCATCTTCAAGGGAAATAATTCTATCCAGGTATTGCATCACCTTTTCATCGTGGGTTGCAAAAATAAAAGTGGTTTTTAACTCCCGGTTCAGATTTTTCATGGTCTGAAGGATATTATGGGAGTTCCTGGAATCCAGGTTGGCAGTAGGCTCATCAGCAAGAACGATCTCAGGCCGTTTAACCATTGACCGGGCAATTGCAACCCTTTGGCACTCGCCACCCGACAGCATGGAAGGGCGTGATTTTACCTTTTCTGTAAGACCCACCCATTCAAGCGCATCCATAACGGCCTTCCTTCTTTCAGTGGCCGACATCTTTTGCAGCAAAAGGGCAAATTCAACATTCTCAAAGACATTGTAAACAGGCAGAAGATTAAACGTCTGAAAAATAAATCCGATGTGTTTGTTTCGAAGTTGGGCGGATTGCCTGTTCGTTAATTCCGAAACCGACTTGTCCAGCACCATCACTTTTCCTTGCGAAGGGGTATCGAGTGACCCGATAATATTAAGAAGAGTGGTTTTACCCGATCCACTGGGTCCTACAAGTCCGGCAAACTCGCCCTTCTGAAACCCAAGGCTAAGATTATCCAAAGCAATAAATTCCCCCTTGCCCACAGGGAAACTTTTAACCAGATTTTCAATTTTGATAATTGAGTGATTTTCCATTGGTCGTATTTTAATGATTCCATACAAGCATTAGCTGAACTCCTTTTCCGGCAAACAGATTCTCTCCGCTACCCTGCGCAGGAATCAGATAGTTATCCGGATTCCAGTATCCCATGAAATAAATACTGATTCTGTTAAACTGTTTCTGCCAGCTTACAAAATTGTAAGTAGTGTTACTTTTCCA
>JAIFNN010000064.1 GCA_020047715.1 Bacteroidota bacterium
GCCGATTGAGGGCTTTCTGGTACAAACGTGCGTTTTCGTTATGTTGAGAGAGGTTTTTTGCGAAATTATGATATCCCGAAAAATCATCTTTCGCACAAAAGTAAAGATAGCTGTGTTTTTCATAGTTCAGCACTCCATCAATAGCACTCACGGATGGAATGCTTATGGGGCCGGGGGGAATTCCCCTGTTCTTATAGGTATTGTAAGGAGAATCGATTGTTTTGTGTTTGTTGAGCACTCTGCGCATTGAAAAGTCCTGATAAGCGAAAATAATAGTCGGATCGGACTGCAGGGGGATTTTCGTCCTGATACGGTTAATAAAAACCCCAGCGATTCGCTGGTTTTCATCGTCGTGAAGGCTTTCCTGGTCAACGATGGAAGCCAATATGGAAACCTCGATGGCTGTAAGGCCAAGTTCCCCAGCCTTTTTGTGTCTGCCCTTCGACCAAAATGCAATATACTCAGCGCTCATTCTTTCAATAAACCTTTTTGGGGACGAGTTCCAATAGAATTCATAACTGTTGGGAATAAACATCGAGGGAAAAGTTTCCTTTGTGAAGTTGTAATCGGCCATGATTTTGGTATCCCTGAACGCTTTAATAAACTCGAGAGAGTCGGGCTCGAGTTGCCGGCCAATAACCCCGGCAAGATCCTCGAGGGTTCTGATATTGTTGAATGAGACCATTAAGGGCTCCTGGGTTCCTGAACGCAACATGTTCAGAAGCTGGTTATTGGTCATGTTTTTCTCTATGCGATATCGACCAGGGTGAACATTTGCAGCATAATTCTTTTTCTTGGCAAGCCACTCAAAACCCTTTTCATCCGATACCAACTTTTTCTCCCTGAGTTGGGCTAATACTTCCTCATATTCCGAACCGGTAGGAATAAAGAAATACTTTTCAGTGCTGCTTTCCAGATCCACGGAAGGAAGAAACAAGGTTTTATATACCTTGAAAAGAATATACAATGCCACCACGAGACCCGCGAAGACGGCATAAAAACCAATTCTCAAAGCAGCTGGAGTCTTTCGGCTAATCTTGTTTCTGACCATATTTTATTTCCGTAAATATCTTACAAAGATAAAATTTACATTTAATACTCCCTTATTTAAAGCTTATGTTTGGGAAAATCGCGCAAGCTGTCTACATTTGCGACTTCTGGGGAGGTTGGTTTTTTTGCCCTAATAAGAGACAAGTTCAGCCAATTGCGCAATGAAATTGCTTTGACCATAAATCCTTCCTTAGGCTGTAGAACCGACTATGAGTACCTGAAATATTTTTAAAGAACTTTATTAATGGAAAAAATAAAACGAATTGCTCTGGTTGCCCACGACAATCGGAAAGTAGATCTAATCGAATGGGTTGACCACAACTGGGTAAATCTTAAAAAACATCGCTTGGTTTGCACCGGAACCACTGGCCGACTTGTAGAGGAAACCATAAACCAGAGAATGAACGACGCGGGGATGCCCGGCATCGAAATCACAAAACTCAAATCGGGACCTCTGGGTGGGGATCAGCAACTGGGGGCAATGATTGCGGAAGGAAAAATAGACTTGATGATATTCTTCTGGGACCCAATGCAACCACAGGCGCATGATGTGGATGTGAAAGCCCTTCTCCGAATCACGGTTCTGTATAATGTGCCTACTGCGTCAAACCGTTCAACGGCTGATTTTGTGATTACATCGCCCCTCTTTAATGAAAAGTATGCTCCAAAGATCAAGGATTATACAGCCTACATGAACCGGAGCATTTAATTTGAAAATGGGATAAATAGTTAATTTGAAAATTAACCATTTCTCAAATTGTCCCATTTTCAAATTAACTAATTCTCAAATTAACTGATAGCCTTCAGCGCAGCCTCCATCCTGTCCATGGCTTTCACGAGGTTCTCATCGGAAGTGGCAAAGGAAATACGAATGCAATTGTCATCACCGAAGGCATCGCCGGGTACGGTTGCAATCTGGCCCTTCTCAAGGAGATAAAGGCTCATATCAGCCGATCCTGTTATCTTCTTCCCTTCGTTGGACTTTCCATAGAAAGCACTCATATCAGGGAATACATAAAAAGCCCCATCGGGCGAATCGCAACGAACCCCATTCATTTTTGCAATACGGGAGAGAACATAATCCCTTCTGCGACGGAATGCCTGATTCATATCCGCGGTGCATTTCTGATCACTGACAAGAGCTGCAAGTGCTGCTTTCTGTGCAATTGAGGATGCTCCTGAAGTCATCTGACCTTGTAGTTTGTCGCAAGCTTTCGCAAGCCAAAGCGGGGCTCCCATATATCCGATACGCCAGCCTGTCATGGCATAACTTTTTGAAACACCGTTTACAACCGCAACCCGCTCCTTTATGGAAGGAAATTCGGCAATACTCGTGTGAACTCCCACAAAATTGATATGCTCATAAATTTCATCGGAGATGATTATAATATTCGGGTGTTTTTCGAAAACCTCAACAAGTCCGGCCAGTTCGTCGCGGGTATAAATGGCTCCCGTTGGATTTGAAGGCGAACAAAGTATGATCGCTTTGGTTTTTGGTGTTATCGCTGCTTCGAGCTGAGCAGGAGTGATCTTGAACCGTTGGTCTATACCGGCTTCGATAATAACATTTACCCCTTCGGCAAGTTTAACCTGCTCAATATAGCTTACCCAGTATGGGGCTGGAACAATTACTTCATCTCCCGGATCAACAACCGAAAGTACCACATTGGCTATACTATGCTTTGCTCCCACCGATACAATTATTTGCTCGGGAGTATAATCCAAATGGTTATCATCCTTGAATTTCTTGCAAATAGCTTTTCTGAGATCCGGATAACCGGTAATTGGGGAGTAAAACGAAAAATTGGCATCAATGGCATCCTTAGCTGCCTGCTTAATATGATCGGGTGTGAAAAAATCGGGTTCACCCACGCTAAGATTAATAATATCAATGCCTTGAGCCTTCATGGCATTGCTTTTTTGGTTCATTGCAATGGTCTGGGACTCCGATAAACTGTTTAATCTCTTTGAAACATTAGCCATTTGTTCTAATTTTGGTTAAAAGTGTTAATTTTAGAATCTTTATTTCGTGTCAAAAATACTTTATTTGATTATAAATTGTTTATTATTTACCCAATTAAGTATAAAAAAGATATAAACATGAGCGATATTCTTGAAATTCTTAAGTACACCCTGCCGGCACTGATTGTTTTTGCAACTGCTTTTTTGCTTATCCGCATGAATCTGCAAAACGAGGAGAAAAAAAGAAGGCATGAAATGGCAAGGGACAAAAAGGAAAACACTCTCCCACTTCGCTTGCAGGCATATGAAAGGCTGATTTTATTCCTCGAGCGGATCGCTCCTGAAGCACTGGTGATGCGCATAGGTGTGCAGGAAATGAACGTGCGCCAAACCCTTAACGAACTGATATCGAGCATCCGAACCGAATTTGAGCACAACCTGGTTCAGCAGACCTATATCAGTTCCCAGGCCTGGGAAATGGTTAAAGCCGCAAAAAACAATATGATTAAGATGGTAACTGAATCGGCAAAAGATTTCAAACCCTCAGCAAACGGAATGCAACTCTCAAGACAAATCCTTGAAGACGCTGTTGAATCCAAGGAAAATCCGGTGGCTGCTGCAATTGAGTACCTTAAGAGGGAAGTAAGGGAGCTGTTCTGAATTTATTCAGATATCAGCTCCTTAATCTTACCAAAAGAAACATATTTGAAATTCTGCGTTAAAAGCGTGTCTTTTTTATAGTTATATCCATCCTGAACTACCAGCATTCCCTCCGGAAACGAAGCAGTGAGTGGGAAGGTGGTTAAATCAAGCCCATCGGTTTCTTCCACGCCATCAATATGCGAGTCGCTTATTTTAAAACTGGTAATGTATTTCTCATTTTTACCAAGTTTAAATATAGCATATGAAAAGTTCCCCTGACTGGAGGCGATTAAAAATTCTGCGTTTTTGTAATTAAAAATCGCAAGCCCTTCTATATCATAAACAATATTTGTGTTTGTTGTATCGCTATCTGGAATCTTAAAATACAAAGGTTCTATATTTGGATCAGCGGGGACTTTAAAGATTCCCCCTTCCTCAATTCCAAAGTAAAGCATTGCCATTTTATCAGACACGGCCATGCCTTCGGGCTGGCTGGTCAAGGTAAAGCTTCTTACCATTTTTCCTTCAATGCGGTCGGTGAAAGAGATCAACCATTGTTCAACAACTCCGCCCTTTCCATTTACAAAGACATAGAATTTATTCTTTTTTAAGTCTTTAAAAAAGCTAACTCCATAAACCTCATCAACGCCTGACCTGATATTGCTTATTGTATCTGACAATAATCCTGTTTCATAATCAATATAAAACAAAGAAATACTATTGTTACTTCTGTTGCTTGCTGCAACAAGAGCCACTTTTTTGCCTTTATAGTTGAAGCCATCGCGCAAGTCAACATTATTAAGCATTCCCGCTTTAAAGTACTGAAGGGTATTTCCAGCAAGGTCGTAAACATATAAACCAGCTTTTTTATTTGTCCCCAGGACGAGGCTTTTCGAAGGGTCCTTCGGATTAATCCAAATTGCAGGATCATCGGCAGCATCTTCACCATCCAATGACTCAACAGGATCAGTTTCAAAATCCGCAGTTATACTATTTTCAATTTTTCCCTGTAGCATAAGTGTATTTGCAAACTCGACAGAGTCTTCGCGAGCTTCAAGAATCTGAGCTAATTCAAGACTATCAACAACAGGAGCCACAAGTTTAGAACTGCTCTCACGGTTTTTACAGGCAGAAAGAAGGATGCCTATTGAGATGATAAAAAGAATTTCCTTTTTCATTTTTATTGTAATTTTTAAAATTTAAGTTTAAAGCCCATACGCAATGACCATGAGTAATACTCCTGCTGCTTAAAGTAATCCCTGGAGCCCATGTAATACCTCAAGGGAGCATTTGTCAAATTTACCCCATCTATAAAATAATTAAGACTTTTCGTGAACTGATAATTGGCGGTAAAATCGAGATGTAAACTTCGATCGTAATATATATCCAAACCACTGTCGTTTCCTAGTTCATCGAGGAATTCCGAATGATAATTAGCCGACATTTTTATATACATTTTCTTTCCTTCATAAAACAAAGCAAGGTTGGTAGTATGTTTTGCCTGACCTGGTAAGGGAATAACTTCTGTTTCCTCGTCCTTGGTAAAAAAGTCAGAGTTGAAGTCGTCAAATACATAAATGACATCTTTTTCATTTTGAGGATACCTTTTACTGATTGTTGCATAAGACTCTGTATAGGTATAGGTTCCAAAAAATCCAAAATTACTTAATATGCCCGGCAAAGCTGTGAATTTTGTCTGGGTTTGTATCTCTGCACCGTAAACTGAAGCTTCTATACCGTTTACAGGCAAGGTAATTTCGATCAGTCCGTACCGATTGAAATTAGCACCCTCATGAGCTCTTCTGACAAAATTAAAAACAACATTATCGATTTTCTTATAGAACACTCCTCCTGCAAGGATTCCGCTATTACTCAGATAGGTTTCAGCCAACAAATCCAGATTTAAGGAAACCGGGTATTCAAGGTTTGGATTCCCCTTCTCAAGGTCGCCGTCTTCATCGACTTTGCGGTAGGGCAGCACATCGTCGAAATTCGGTCTTGAGTAAGTGTATGTGGCAGCTGCTCTCAGGTTGGTTTTCTGGTTAATCGTATATTTTAATTGTATCTGTGGAAGCAGATAGTCAACAGTTCTTGCATCACTTATTTTAGATTTCACCAAAACGCCTGCCAGGGTATCAAACTCTGCCCACGCAAGCTGAGTGGTATAGTCAATGGATGTTTGCTCGTAGCGAAGGCCTCCCAGTATCATCAGCTTGTTAATATTATGACTTGCCATGAGATAAAAAGCAATGACATTTTCATTTGCTGTGTAATCTTCCTGATATGATTCCTCCCAGGTTTCTGTTTCATCATACTTGAAATTCTGTGGATATGCTTCATAGAAATCCCTGATTTTATCGGGATCCGGCATTTTTTCCATTTGATAATTGTGATTTAATAAATTAGATTCCTGAAAACTGCCTGAGGCCGTTTCCAAAGTTAAGGGTGGCGTTTTTTGGGTGTAAATTGACAGTTTCTCATAATACCTGCTAAATTCTCTGGCATCCTTGTCTCTCTGTTTTTCCTTTACCCTTATTTTAGCTCCAGCCTTAATAAATCCATGCTGACCGTTGTTCATCGAATAAGGAATTTGAATATTCAATTTGGCAGTTTGGTTTACATCCTTAACAAAGACTTTATTAAACGTGAGATTATCAAACTCATAATCTTCATAATTAAATGCATTCAAAGAATCTTCCTCATTAATATATCTTACAACCGGCCATTGCGGTTCCGTTTTATCGATACGGATGCCAACCAGTCCCCTGTCAAAACCCGCGCTCATATAATCAGGAATTTCTTCCGTTGCTGTTGAAAAGGAATATTCATAATCCAGTTTCAGCAAATCAGCTATCTTATGCTCCGCGCCCATGTTCATTGTAGTAATTTTCTGAATCTGGGTGCGCGATCGGATATCCCTGTCCAGTCCGGTTGACCGGTACTCCAGAATATCATTCGCATCAGATAAACGGTGTGATAATCGTCTTCTCTGCTCATCATCAGTGAATTGATTATACATTCCCCTTAAATAAAAGGTAGTATTCTCATTGAGCTTATAATCCAGATTTGAGCTTAACCCGATTCTTTCTCGGGTAAGGGTATAATGTCGGAATTCTATATCCTCATATAAGACATGGAAATTTTCCGCACCCAGGGTAGTATCGCCCGATTGCGACTGCGCCAAAGTTGGTCCGCGCGAATAATCATACTCCATGTTATGAGAGCCCTGGTTATTATTATAGTAGCTTGTGTTTAGCTGAAACCCGAATTTTTTAATTCTTTGGCCATAAGTAAACTGCAATTGCTGACTGGTTGTTTCAAGCAGGTCGTTATAGCCACCAGCCAACGTAACATTTATCTGGGGAATACTGTCTTTAGCTGATTTGGTAATAATATTTACATTACCCGCAATACCATCAGCATCCATATCCGGGGTAAGTACCTTGGTAACTTCAATAAACTCAATCTGATCTGCAGCAATAATATCAAGCCCAACATATCTTACATTTCCTTCGGGAGAAGGAATCTGTTCTCCATTGATATTAAAATTTGTTAATTCAGGCGGAGTTCCCCTCAACTGAATATATTTTCCTTCACCCTGATCTCTCTGAAGGGTTATTCCGGGGATACGCTGAACCACCTCAGCAGCATTTACATCTGGAAATTGTTTAATTTGTTCGGCAGAAATAACATTTTTAATGTTTACGGCAAGTCTTTGTTCTAAACGTGCTTTTGTCTGCCCTTCAGTGCTTTGGATAATTTTTATCTCGGAAAGTTCGTTTGGAGCCTCTTCCAAAAAGATGTTAAGATTGACAGGACGAATATTTTTAAACTCAACTTCCATTTCATATTTTTTATAGCTGATGTATGAAACAGAAAGAGTCACTTTAGGTAATTCAATATTGTTTATTTCAAATCTCCCGTTTAAATCAGAAATAGCACC
>JAIFNN010000133.1 GCA_020047715.1 Bacteroidota bacterium
CTAAGTTACACCAACGCTATCGAAGAACTCGAATCGGCCGAAAACAACCTTCAGCTGATCCGCGAGGGAGTATCAAAAAACAGCGGGTCGGTTACCAATACCCTTATTCGTTCAACAATTAATGGCATGGTGCTCGATGTCCCTGTTGAAGTCGGCAATTCAGTCATCGAATCCAACAATTTCAATGAAGGCACCACCGTGGCAAGTGTTGCCGATATGGGCGAAATGATTTTCAAAGGAAAGGTCGACGAAACAGAGGTTGGAAAGCTGAAAGCCGGTATGCCTCTGTTGCTCTTAATTGGTGCCATCGATAACGTTAAGTTTGATGCCAACCTCGAATACATCTCTCCCAAGGGAAAAGAGGAAAACGGAGCCATACAGTTTGAAATTCGTGCAGCCGTTTCCCTTATAGATAGCATTTTTATCCGTGCAAATTACAGCGCCAATGCCGACATCGTGCTGGAACGTGCCGATAGTGTCCTCAGCATTGAGGAATCACTGCTGAAATTTGAAAAAGACTCAGCCTATGTGGAAATTGAAACCGACACCCCACAAGTGTTTGAAAAGAAATTTATTAAGACGGGATTGTCCGACGGAATCAACATCCAGATAACGGAAGGGCTTTCGCAGGATAGCCGTATCAAGGGGGATGAGAAAAAGGAAGAAACCGCAAAGGATGAAGAAAAGAAGGCGAGCTAAGACTTTAAGGCTTCTTTGCAATCCAATAGCTATCTATCGGGATTTTATGAAACAAAAGATTTGCTAAACTTTGATTCTTATATTTGTATAGAAATTTATAACCATGAGCATGTCAAACCGTTTTTCTCAATACCTTTTTTTCGCTTTTGTTTTTTTTGGCTCCGGTCAAATAAGACTCTCAGCCCAGTTTCCCGATTTCCCCCCTGTTAAGTTTATGGTCTTCTCCGACCCTCATTATTTCGACTCTTCTTTAGGAAGCGAGGGAAAGGCGTTTCAGAAATACCTCGACAGCGACCGGAAGTTGCTTAAGGACAGTCGTGAACTGATGGAAGCAGCATTGTCCTCCATTATCGCATCCGATGCGGAATTCGTACTTGTGCCCGGAGATCTTACCAAAGACGGAGAACTGATCAATCATAAGATTATGGCCGGATTCCTGTCGGAAATTGAAAATTCCGGAAAAAAGGTTTTTGTGGTCCCTGGAAACCACGACATAAACAATCCCGCTGCCGTAAGATATTCCGGCGATCAGACCGAAAGGGTGCAGACTGCAAGCCCTGCGGAATTCGCTGAAAACTATGCTGCATTCGGCTTTGGGGAAGCTATTCTGAAAGACAGCAACTCCCTGAGTTACGTTGCCGAACCCGTTGATGGTATTTGGCTGCTTGGGCTTGATGCATGCCGCTACAAAGAAAACCCTCCCGCGGGTCATCCGATAACTTCCGGTGAGTTCAGCAGGGAAACAATGGTCTGGCTCGAGCAGGTGCTTATGGATGCCCGCAATCAAAACAAAGCCGTGCTTACAATGATGCACCATGGTGCGGTGGAGCATTATAAAGACCAGAAAAAACTCTATGGCGAATATGTCGTCGATGGGTACAAAAAGGTGTCGGCCCTTCTTGCCGAATATGGTGCAAGACTCGTTTTTACAGGACATTTTCATGCGCAGGACATCACCATTGAGCGTTTTGGCGATAACAAGTTTGTAATCGATGTGGAAACCGGGTCGCTCGTCACCTGGCCCTGTCCGGTTCGTACCGTAAGCATATCTTCCGATCAGATGCTCAAAGTACAGTCGGACTATATTACCAGCCTCCCTTCAAAGCCCGGGTTTGAGGAATATTCCAAAAAGTACGTTCACGATGGGATATCGGGTATCGCAGCCAACACGCTGATAGGGATGAAAGTCGACAGCACCGAGTCGTGGGCTCTCTCCGGGCAGGTGGCAGACGCCTTCCTTGCTCATTACAAGGGAGACGAGATTACCCCCGATGAACCTTTCAACATGGATGGAATCAGTTTTAAGGGGAAGTTCCTCATCGGGTTTAAAAAGAACCTGGTTATAAGCTTGCATTCCGATTTGCCCCCTTCGGATAATATTTTGGAGATAAGTCTTAAATAGCTTTCTTATGACAGGTCTCCCCCCAAAGCAATGGCTCAGGGTATCCCATCAAATGTTATCTTTGCCGGAAATTTAATCCCACAGCATAATCCCATGAAAAAATTATCCGTAGTGGTTTGCGTTTTTAACGAAGAGGAAAACATAAAGCCCCTGGTACAGCAAATAACCGATGCTCTGCCCGAAATCGACTATGAGATAGTTTATGTTGACGATGGATCTACCGATAACACAGTTAAAGAAATCGTATCGCTGAACCACCCCCGACTTACCCTGGTCGAATTCAAAAAGAATTATGGTCAGAGCTCTGCATTGGCAGCTGGCATTGATCATGCAAGCGGTGAGTTCATCGTTTTGCTCGACGGAGATTTGCAGAACGATCCTTCCGATATTCCCATGATGTTAGAAATGGCTGAAAAAGATGGCTGGGACATGGTTGCCGGGATGAGGAAAAACAGGAAGGATGGTTTTATCTTTCGGAAAATCCCCAGCCTGATTGCCAATGCCATGATCCGTCAGACCACCCAGGTTCGCATCAAAGACTATGGCTGTACCTTGAAGCTCTTTACCTCCGATCTGGCCAAAAGCATGGGATTATATGGCGAGCTTCACAGGTTTATCCCGGTACTGGCAAGTCTCGAGGGAGGTACAATCACGCAGGTTGAGGTTAAGCACCACCCGCGCACTTTCGGGAAATCAAAATACGGAATGGGTAGAACTTTTAAAGTTGTTGCCGACCTCCTTCTTATGCTGTTTTTCAAGAAATACATGCAACGCCCGATGCATCTTTTTGGTCGTTGGGGAATCATCATCCTGCTTGCCGGCATCCTGCTGAATTTTTATCTCCTGGCACTCAAAATTCTTGGAAACGACATTTGGGGAAAGCCGCTTTTGCTTCTTGCCATACTGCTCACCCTTGCCGGTTTTCAGTTGATAACAATAGGCATTCTGGCAGAGATTCTCATGCGAACCTATTACGAATCCCAAAAGAAAACTCCTTATAAAATCAAACGAATCTGGAACCCTGACACACAGTTATGATTTGCTGTCTTCTTTGGAGTCACAATGTTTAACATGTATAGGGTTGCCCCCGAAAAACAGGGTATGCCTCAGGGAGGGAAAAACTTTCTAAAATGAAAATCCTACGGAACAAAACTTTCACGGCAATAATAAAGATTACCCTCTCGCTGGGAGCCCTGGTTTTCGTTTTTACCAAAATTGATATCGGCGAAGTGTTTCGGATTTTCGGCCACTCCAATGCCTTGCTGATGCTTCTTGCTCTGATTCTCTTTGTTCTTTCGAAATATGTTTCCGCAATACGGCTGAACCTTTTCTTTTCTTCCATTTCATTGCACATCGATAAGGTTTACAACCTTAAACTTTACTTGCTTGGGATGTATTACAATCTTTTCTTACCCGGGGGAATTGGAGGGGATGGTTACAAAATCTGGCTGCTCAATAAACACCACGATATCAAGGTGAAAAACATATTTTGGGCTGTGCTGCTCGACCGGCTTACAGGTATGATGGCTTTGTTTTGCCTGGCAGTCGCCCTTTCACTTTTTATTTCACCCGATTTCGTCTTTCCATATAAGGCCTACGTATGGACATTGATCCCCGCATCCTTGCTGGGATTTTATTTCCTTTTGAAAAAGTTCTTCCCCGATTTTACCGGAAACTATATTCAAACGAGCCTGCAGGCTTTTGCTGTTCAGATCTTTCAACTGCTTTGCGCATTTGCAATTTTGAGAGCTATCGGGGGAAGGGAGGATAGCGTGGAATATCTGTTTTTATTCCTGATTTCTTCTATTGTGGCCACCCTTCCCATCACAATAGGGGGTGTGGGTTCGAGGGAGATTAGTTTCCTGTATGGCTCACAGATCCTGGGCCTGGACCAAAACCTTAGTATTGCCCTGAGTCTGGCGTTTTACATTATCACGGCTTTTACCTCTTTCTGGGGAATTGTGTATAGCTTTCAAAGCCGGGTATTCGACAGGAAGATTACAAGTTGAGTCAGGGCGACTTAAACCGGCAAGTCAAAATAAAACTCCGTTCCCAATCCCGGCTTGCTTTTAAAATGTACTTTCCCCTTAAGGTAACGTTCGCCCAGAAGCTTCATGCTATATGTGCCAAGTCCGCGGTCGTGCCCCTTGGTTGAAAAACTCCTTTTGAAAATCTGCAATTGGATGTCTCTGGGAATTTCCTTGGGGTTATGAACGGTAAACCGTATAAATGAGTCGGTTCGCCTGGAGTTAACTGTGATGACATCCCCATCGGAAGAAGCCTCGATGGCATTTTTAACCATGTTTTTCAGGATCCTTGCAAGCAGGCTCCTGTCGCTGGAGAGAATCAGGTCCTCTGAATCTTCGGAAATCTCGACGCGTACAACTTTTCTGATTTGGTTGGTAAACTGATTAACGATAACAGTAAGGATCTCATGGCTGCTGAGCGGTGAAACGGATAATTGCAGCTCCCCGGACTCAGCAGTGGAAAGTTGCCTTTGATCCTGTATTTCTTCAATGAGTTCGATGCTCACCGATGCAACCAGTTTCATAAGTTCATCCTTCTTTTTGGGGTCCTCGAGTTTCACAATCAACTCCGACAGTCCTTTCAAGTTCCCGGCAGTGTTGAGAATGTCGTGAAAGAAAATCCTTTCCAGCATCCTTTTTCTTTTGACGCCACTGATATCGGCAAGGGCGAAAATGGTGTATTTGGACTCCCTCCAGACGAAGGGTGTTGCGGTGACTTCAAAATCGTGATATTCCTCTATCCCTTCATTTTCGGTGGTTATGCGACATTCGTTAACAACTTTTCGGTTTTCTCTCATGCTTGCAGTAATGGTGTTAACTGCCCCGCAAAACTGGCAATTCTCTGATGTTCCACAGCCCGACTCCATGGTTTTTGAATGAACACAGTTCAATGCCTCACCGGGTCTTTTCCCCAGAAAATCCCTGAAGTCGCTAACCTTAAGCGTCTGTAAAAGAGCTTCATTGGAAAAAACAATCTGACGATTGGCATTCAAAACGGTTACTACATAAGGCAAAGCATTGATAAGCTCCGCTAAGTATGAGTTTGAGACCAGGTCCTCAAACTGCTTGTCTACAATTGCCTGGGACGACCGTTCAGCCGGGGCATGAAATGATTTCATCAGTGATTTAGGGGTTGGCGTTGTCATCTTTGTCGGAAAGAGGTTTTGTGCGGTCTTTTCTCTTGAGCCCTTTGAAAAGTAAGCGATAGCTGAGAATGAAAAATAAAATACAGGCAAGTGCTATTCCCCCGGATGCCAGAATACTTTTCGGAACTTGGGATGAGAATACCGGCAACATGATTCCTGTTATCATTCCGATAATCCCGGTGGCAATTGAAATTTTGCGGGTAACAAGTGCAAACAGGCCAATCATTAAAAAGCTAAGCCCAATAAGCGTGTAGGATGCTGTTATGTATATTTCTTTTTCGCGCGATAAACTAAAAACCGAAAAACGTATCGATTCAGCGGTTGAGGAATCAGCATCCGGAAAAAGATTCATGTGATCAATAATACTGAATCCCTTGAGACCTGAAATGCAAAACATTACTGCGGCGAGAATCAGGAAAAAACCCTGCAACAGGGCCAGAATGGGACCGTGGGGCTGAAAGGCAACAATAAAAGCTGCAGCACTCAGGGAAATGAAAAGTGCAGAAACAAGCCAAACAATGGAATTGATTTTCAAAAGAACCAAATTCTCATTCAGGTACTCTATATCATCATTCAGCGACGAAATCACAGTAAAGAATTCAATTCGGGTAAGCAGCGTGGCTACAACTGAAATACCTGAAAGTAAGGCGAATATACCGGCTGCGATCTCCGGGTTCCTGCGATTTGTCAGCTGTGTAATCATAGTGCAAATTAACATATTTTTCAGATTTTTCCTTTCTAAGGCAAAATTGATTAATTTTGACCCGCAATCCATCACTTATGAAGAAAAATACCTTACTCTTTCTTATTGTCATCCTGCAGGGTTTCATGGTATTTTCCCAAGCCCAGGTTACCGGCAGCATTCACGGGGATTTGTTGGAGAGGCTTAAGGATTATCGGGATCCAAAATCAGAAATCACTGTGCACGTTGATTCGCTGATCCGGGATAATTATTACAAGCACATTATCTATAACCAGAAAGATCCCGGGGTAATGGGCTACCGAATCCGCATATTCCGCGATTCGGGAACGGATGCCAGGGAAAGGGCAAAAGCGGTTTTATCAAATTTCCTTACCAAGTTCGAAGGCGAGGATGCCGATCTGCGATATGTTGAAAATACCGACTGGGTAATTTATGTGGGCAATTGCCGCACCCGATCGGAAGTGTTGAAGTTGTACGATATGGTAAAGGTGGATTTTCCATATTCTTTTATAGTATCCCAAAAAATAGATGTCTCAGACGAATAAAAAAGGATTTGGAAGATGAGTGAAGAATTAAAGCACAAGTGCGGAATTGCTCTGGTAAGGTTGCTAAAACCTCTGGAATACTATCAGGTAAAATACGGAACATGGCGGTACGGGCTGCAGAAACTCTATTTGTTGATGGAGAAACAGCGAAACAGAGGTCAGGATGGGGCGGGTGTTGTAAGCCTTAAATTTGACGTGCCCCCTGGAAACAAATATTTCAACAGACAGCGTTCAATGGAGGACTCAGCCATCAACGTGGTCTTCGATAAGATTTATAAGCAGTTCCGCAAAGTCGAGAAATACAAACCTGAACTCATTAACGACCCGCACTGGTCAAAAAACAATCTCCCATTTGCTGCTGAGCTTTACCTGGGTCACCTGAGGTACGGTACTTTTGGCGACAACAGTCTTGACAACGTTCACCCTGTAATGCGCCAAAATAACTGGAAATCGAGAAACCTGGTTCTTGCAGGGAATTTCAATTTGACAAATGTCGATGAACTTTTCAATCACCTGCTGGAGCTGGGCCAGTCGCCTAAAGATTTTACCGACACGGTAACGATGCTCGAAAAAGTCGGCCATTTCCTGGATCGTGAAAATCAGCAACTTTTCGATAAATTCAAGGCACAGGGATATTCCAATATCGATATTTCGGCTCAGATTGCAAAACAGCTTGATCTGGTAAAAGTACTTACCGAGTCAAGCAAGCGCTGGGACGGGGGCTTTGCGGTGGCCGGTATGGTAGGGCATGGCGATGCTTTTGCGCTTCGCGACCCTTGGGGAATTCGTCCGGCATATTATTATCACGACGATGAAATCGCAGTTGTTGCATCCGAAAGGCCCGTTATCCAAACAGCTCTGAATGTAAGTCACGAAAACGTGCATGAGGTTCCTCCCGGACATGCGGTAATCATTAAAAAGGACGGTACGGTATCCGTTAAAATGGTGCTCGAACCTAAAGAAAAGAAGTCCTGCTCGTTCGAACGGATTTATTTTTCCAGGGGATCAGACCTGGACATCTACAAAGAAA